>JASFJF010000054.1:0-13772 GCA_050122255.1 Desulfobacterales bacterium | reverse complement strand
CAAATTTTTACAGACGGTGCGTCGGCCGGAAATCCCGGCCCATCGGGAATCGGGGTGATTTTGCGCTTTGGTGATCACGAAAAAGAAATTTCAGAATACATCGGCCAGGCAACCAACAATATTGCCGAACTTAAAGCCATTCAGGCCGGATTGCGCGCTTTGAAGCGCACAGTGCTTCCGGTACAAATTTTCACCGACAGCCGTTATGCGTATGGCGTTCTGGCGCTTGGTTGGAAAGCCAAGGCCAATTCGGAACTGGTCGAATCCATCAAAGAAACGATGAGAAAATTTAAAGATATAAGGATTTTCAAAGTCAAAGCTCACGCCGGCCATAGGGACAATGAGCGTGCTGATTTTTTAGCAACATCCGCCATCAAAACCGCTACCCAACAATGAGGTATCCTGCTTGGGCACCGGGTGCTAATTTCCTTTCAGAGTGCCGGGGCTTTTGAGCAACCCGGGAAATTGATGTTTCAACCATAGAACACGAGGAGCCCGGCATGCCTGCACGCCGGGCTCCGATCAATATATATCCCAATCCGACTACTCCTCCTTTAAGGTCTTAATCTCCTCTTTGAGGTCATCGATTTCTTTTTTATATTTTTCGACTTCTTCACTTTCGCCGCTTTCGGGGGAGGATTCGGTAGCTTCATCCGGGTTCCATGAATCTTTAAGTTCATCAAAACCGAGGTAGATAGCCAGTGCGCCACCCAGCAATAGCATCGCAGGGATGATCCCGGCCAGAACCATTAAAAATTGTCCCCACCAAACAACAAGGCCAATAAGACCCAGTGCCGCTGCGATTACGCCTCCAATTAAAGTTTTCATATCCGAATTTACCTCCTTTCAGTGAAGCTTATTATCGGTTCCAAAGATGAGATGGCTTATCGTCAGATAAATTATTATTATTCGAACCTAACTCAAAAATAGTAGATCAGGCCATGGTGCACGGTGTGCACCGGTGCAAAAGCGCAGCCTACATGCAAATGGGAGCATTTTCGCAGGGGCTGGGGCAGGGGCCCCCTGGTCCTGCCGGTAACAACGCTATTGGGCCGTAGATGCATTTTTGAGATAGGTTCTAATACGATTTGCCCATAGCGTCAAATAAAATTTGTCCGCTAAAGCAAAAACCAGCATGATGATGCAGACCCAGACGCTGCCTCTTTCAATATCGGTCGCGGGAGCGAAAGGGACATTGAATTTGCGTCAATTACCGTAATTTTGCCTTCTAATAGGTATCATAACCCTTTTATTTTCACAAGTTTATTTTATATTCAGAAATTTAGCGTCGATCAATAAAAGATTGCAAAGCACCAATTATTTTGTTAATTTTAGAATTTAACGTCCACGCGATCCGTTAAATTACGTAAATACATAAAAAAACTCCAACATTCAATCCTCCGAAATCCGAGTAAAGCAAGTCAGTCTTCAACCTGATTCGATCAGCGTTATCTTCAATTTGGAACCAAGAGCATCAGGTCTTCATAGAGGAAAAAGGGTAAGTTGATGGCAGCAAAACACGGTCGAAAATCGGGCAACTGGAAAAGCAGGCTGCTCGATGGCACTCACAACCATTACAGCTGCTACCTGCCGGATTCTCTTGGAAAAGTGGCTTCATTGCTTTTGCGCTTATTTTATTCCGGCATCAAAACCGATAAAGACCAGACCGCTGTGCTGCAGCGACTTGAAGAAGACGCCGTTGTCGTATATGCAACCAAATTTAAGAGCTATTTTGAATATCTGTTTTATTACACGCGCTATCAAAGCGAAAATCTGCCGTACCCGCAAATCGGATTTGATTATCAGGTGTACCTCTGGCAACCGGTTTCTCGCCTGATAAAAATATGTCTTGCCCATATCGATTTCTTTTTTCACCGGCGCAGGTTTCCCAGCCCATACAGGAGTGGGTTCATCGGTCAGGTCCTGCTGAAAAATAAAGCCGGCATGCTGTCCTTGGTGGGCAAACGCGGATTTTACCGGCGCTTTATCAAAGCCAAAACTGATCCGATTCAATATTTAATTGAACTGCAAAAATCAAGCGAGAGCCCCATCTACATCGTCCCGCAACTGATGTTTTTCAGCAAAAACCCGCATCGATCGATACCCACGTTGACCGATATTTTTTTCGGTCCGGAGGACAAGCCCGGCAAGCTGCGGAGCCTGTTTACCCTGTTTAAAAATCCCGGCAAGGTTTTTGTCGAGGTCTCCGAGCCGGTGAATCTAAAACACTACCTGCAGTCTGAATCCATTCGTAGCCAGCCGATAGAATATCAATCGCTGATGCTTCGGCGCAATTTATTAGTCCAGCTCAACCGTCACCGTCAGAGTATTACCGGACCGGTCCTTAAAACCAATTTGGAATTAAAGGAAAGTATTCTGACCGGCCAGCGGTTTCAGGAATTCATGGATACCTATTCCAAAAACCGCAATATCCCGATCCATGATGTTCGCAAAAAGGCGGATGCTTATATCGAAGAAATTGCCGCCGGCTACAATCCAGCTTATATCAAGTTCTTCTCAGCCATGGTCGGATGGATTATTCGCACCATGTTTGATGGTGTCTCCGTCAACAATAATGCTCTGAGCAAAGTAAAGCGACTGGCCTTGAAAGGCCCTCTGGTGCTGGTTCCTTGCCACAAGAGCCATATCGACTACCTGATCCTGTCCTACCTATTGTATCATAATAATATGCCGGTTCCCCTGGTTGCTGCTGGTAAAAACCTGTCGTTCTGGCCGATGGGCCCGCTGTTTCGCAGCGGGGGTGCTTTTTTCATCCGGCGCAGTTTTCGGGGCGCCGTGCTGTACTCTAAAGTTTTTGCTGAATATATTCATAAGCTGCTGGAAGAAGGACATAACATCGAACAATTTATTGAAGGCGGCCGCAGCCGCACGGGCAAACTACTGATGCCCAAATTGGGGCTGCTTTCCATCCTTCTGAATGCCTTCAAAAACGGTGCCTGTGAGGACATGATCATCGTCCCGATTTACATCGGATACGACCGAGTTCTGGAAGAAAAAGCGTATCTGCAGGAACTGGAAGGTGGGAAAAAGGAACCGGAAACGCTCAAGGGCGTTATCAAAGCCCGCAAATTTTTATCAAAGCGATACGGCAAAATCTATCTCCAATTTCATGATCCAATATCGATGAATGACCTCCTGGAAAAATTGGGCACATCGCTGGCCGACATGAAACCCAAGGAACAAAATGCCCTCTGTCGCAATCTCGGTTATCGTATTATCAATGCCATTAATCAGTCTGCCGTCGTCACGGCCTATGGATTGGTGGCCGGTGCAATTTTAAACTGCTCCAGGGAGCGCTTTTCTTACGACCAGATCATGTCAATTGTCGAAACGTATATAAAACATCTGGCCACCCAAGATGCCAAACTGGCAGACACGCTTATCCTTGACCAGGTGCATGCCGTTGAGCATGCGCTGGATGCATTTGTTCAAAGCAAGTTCATCGAACCGGTTTCAAAAGACAAAAGTATACCCCATTCCCAAAGACACTATCTGGTGAACGCCGCTAAACGGCCCTCTCTGGAATATTACAAAAACAATTGTATTGCCTTTTTTATTCCGGCGGCCTTTACGGCCCAGGCAATACTGGCCAAAGACGCTTTTCAATTCTCGGCTGTCGATCTGCACGCAGATTATCGCTTCCTGCAAAATTTCTTTAAATTTGAATTTGCTTACGATCTGGATAAATCACCTGAGTTCTTGGTACGTAAAAGCCTTAAAGCTTTTATTGACGATGCCATATTGATGCCTCATCAAACCATGCCGGACACCTATAATGTAACCTCATCGGGCTTTCGAAAACTAAGGCTCTTTTCGATCTTCTTAAAAACATACTTTGAATCCTACTGGATTGTTTTGAGCTTTTTACAGAACAATTCCAAAAAATCAATTAAAACCAGGGATCGTCTCAAAAAAATTCTTTCCACCGGTAATCGCATGTATAAGCGGCACGAGATTGTTCTGCCGGAAGCACTCTCCAAAGTCAGTTTTCAAAATGCCGTCGATTTTTTTACCAGCAAAGGTATCAAAGGATCCGACAATTCTGAAACGATTGAAATCTACACCGAAGCCATTCAAAGGTCTTTAAAGACTCTTCACAACTAGCAATATGAAAGCACTGATTCTGGCAGCAGGCCTGGGAACGCGTCTGCGCCCTTATACGAGCCATCGGCCTAAACCGCTTTTTACCATCTCGGGTAAAACACTTCTGGATATCACCATCACCAAACTGATGGATGCTGGTTGCTCCGCGGTTATCATCAATACCCATCATCGGCACGAGCAGATCGAAGGGTTTGTCGCACGTCAAAATTATGCAATTCCGATCCATACACGTTATGAACCGCAAATTCTGGGCACAGGCGGTGCTATAAAAAACGTAAGCGATTTTTGGAGCGATGAACCCTTTATGGTGGTAAACGCCGATATCGTATCTACCATTGACTTCAAATCGGTTTACGATTTCCACTGCCGGCATTCATATCCGGCAACCGTCGTGCTGACGGATGATGACGCGTTTAACAGCGTCATCTGTGACGGCGACGGCTTTGTGACGGGGTTTACCCGCAGCCCATCAGACATAAACGACCCTGCAGCGGGCCTGACATTTACCGGTATTCAGGTATTGAATCCATCCGTTATTGATTTTATACCAGATGAGATTCCTGCAAGCAGCATCGATGCCTACAAGCGTATGATTGTAGAAGGAAAAAAAATTCGGGCCTATGTCGCCGAAGACGTCTATTGGAAAGATATTGGCACGCCTGAGCGCTACCGAGCAGCCGTATTTGAAAGCATGGTAGCCGGCGCTTATAAACGTTTTTTTCCCGCAGCAGAGTTCAAAAAGCTTCGACAACAGCGCCTCAAGGGCGATGGATCGGACCGGCAATGGTACCGGCTGACGGTCAATCGAAAATCGATGATATTAGCCGATCACGGCATGAAGGAAAAAGATCAAAACGATGCGGCCGATGCCTTTTGCGATATCGGTCGGCACCTTTTCAATCAGGGCCTGCCGGTGCCCCGGATTTATGACGGGGATCCCCTTAGCGGTTATGTCTTTATCGAGGATCTTGGAAATCGTGACCTGCAAACCGCCGTAACTGAGGCCGACAATATCGAAACGATGATGGGCCTGTATCGCTCGGCCATCGACCTGCTGATCAAATTTTCACTGCGCGGTGCCGATCAATTCGATCCAGTTTGGTGCTACCAGACACCTGCTTACAGCAAGTCCATGATTCTGGAGGCTGAATGCCGCTATTTTGTGAAAGCTTTTTTAAATACCTACCTCGGATTAAACTACTCATATGAGGGATTGAAGAAGGAATTTGAATTTCTGGCTCAAAATGCGCTGCAGCATGCCGTTCAGGGTCTGATGCATCGTGATTTTCAGTCACGCAACATCATGATTAAAAATTCAAACCTGTATGTTATCGATTTTCAGGGCGCCCGTATGGGGCCGCTGCAATATGACCTGGCATCCCTGCTGATTGATCCCTATGTCGATCTGCCGCCTGATATCCAATCCCGGCTGCTCGATTACTGTCTGCAACAGCTCACAGGTCAAACGGCCGTTACAACTGCTGAGTTTCTTCGCTGCTATCGATATTGCCGCCTGACCCGAAACCTGCAGATGCTGGGGGCTTTTGGGTTTTTGACTTGCGCCAAGCAAAAGCCGCACTTTGAAAAGTATATTCCAACAGCGTTTCGAACGCTCACAAACAACCTCAAACAAAGCCACCCCAAAACCCTGCCCGGTCTGTGCAATCTTATGGATTCAATCAAAGACCCAATTGAGAGTATTGAAAAAAACAAAGATTGATGAGATATAGCGGTTGTCATAAATATGTTCCGTTTTCCCTATTCGCCCGATTCAAATCCAATCGGGCGAATCTGGCTAGTGATGAAGGCATGCTGATTCAATAACGACGTCTGTAAAAATGGACAACAATTTACAGAGCGTTTGGACCAAGCTATCTTGGACGCTTTCATAGTCCAAAAAAGACTCAAAAAACTGCCTGTGTCGGAACGGTATGATGACAAACGCTCTGAGCAGTTCAAAAGGAGGAGAAATGAGTCCCATCAACGTAATGGTTAATGGAATCCCCGGTAATATGGCCGTAAATGTAGCCGAGCATGTATTGGCAGATGATCGCTTTGCGCTGGTGCCTTGCTCTCTGACCGGTTCTGAAATTCAGGAGGCCCAATACAATCTTGAAGCGATCTCCATTCGGTTGCTACAACCGGAAATTCGGGAGGGTAAAATTGAAAAGATATTTCAGACCGAAGGCACATTCATCAGCGTTGACTATACCCACCCCTCAGCGGTCAACACCAATGCCGAATTTTACTGTCGCCATCAACTGCCCTTTGTCATGGGTACCACCGGTGGCGATCGCGAACAACTGGTAAAAACTGTGCAGTTATCCGTGATCGCGGCTGTAATCGCGCCAAACATGGCCAAACAGATTGTCGGGTTTCAGGCCATGATGGCCTATGCCGCCGAAAATTTTCCGGGTCTGTTCGAAGGATATGATCTACAAATCAGGGAAAGCCACCAGAAAGGAAAAGCAGACACCAGCGGCACGGCCAAAGCCATGGTGCGATACTTCAATCAAATGGGGTTGGACTTTAAAGAGGAGCAGATTACGAAAGAGCGCGATCCCGAGATTCAAGCATCCCGCTGGGGAATTCCGCAAAAGTACCTGACCGGCCACGGCTGGCATACCTACGCTTTGACATCTTCCGATCGAACCGTTCGCTTTGAATTCGCTCACAATGTCAACGGCCGTGACGTATATGCCCGGGGCACCCTGGACGCCGTGCAATACCTGCAGGCCCGTGTCAACGACGGGGCCGCTGGCATTGTCTACAGTATGATTGATGTCCTGCAAAACCGCTCCTAACGGACACCTCAAACGCAAAGTAATTATCATTGTTGCGTCTGGCCTTAGATCATCAATGTGACTCAAATCAGTTAGAGAGCTTTTATGTTGGACCATGGGATGTTATGAAATCGGAAAATTAGCGTTGATATCACTCGAAGCCATTTCAAAACCTCTTTTCCGCTGGTTTGCGGCTATTGTAAAGCGCTAAATTGACTCCAAAGAGGTTTTGAAATGGCTTCTCACTATTTGTTTCAGCGATATTGCCAAATGATCAACAGTTATCAGAATCCCCGTTTTGATTGAACAAAGTAACTGAAAGCATCCCATTAAATATTCTATATTATTCCTCCATTTTCCTAACACAGTTTGGGCAACAAGTTAAATTCCATAAAAATTCATATTTTATTACTTTATAGAGTCCTCGATAGCTAAAGATATTTTCGGTAGTTTACTTCATATAGTTCTAAATAAACATAGCAATTTTGATTACTTTACTTCCTATAGTTCTGAATAAAAATAGATATGAAAGTTTTAACTTATTGATATTTTTGTTTAATATTATCAATACCCCAATGGGCATGAATTTTGCTACTTAGAGTAAAAAATTCATCGCGGTTATCTGGGAAACGCCGGTGGGATACGTCTGATTTTATCTCACCACGAAGAACACGAAGATCACAAAGGCAAAACACATCAATTTAATTTTATCCTTTGGTGTGCTTCGTGTCCTTGGCGGTTTTAGAGGCAACGTTTGAGCTTTCTGCATAACCGTAAAATCCATTTTAAAAGGAGCATCATGTGAAGAAAATACTTTCATTGTCTAGCTTATTGCTGATGTGGGTTTTTGCTAGCACTTGCTTGGCCCTACCGGTATTACCAGCAGGCTCTGTTTATGATTCATACTTACACCCCAATGATGAGCAAGCATATCAACAAAACGCAGACGTCATTGGCAACCCCGATATTTTTGATATTTATGGGCATCGGTGGGCCAGTGAAGCGAACTTAAAAATCTATCTCAGCTGGAATCTGCCCGGGGGATCTGATCTGGACGCTGAAGATTTTCTGGACGGTGAATATTTACATGCAAAACTAGGAGATGTATTCCTTTATGACACCAAGGGAAATAATCTTGAATACTTTGTTCCGGTAAGAGCTCATGATAATGAATATGATGGAAATACACTGGCGCGAGGTGAAATTTACAATGTCGATCCCACCGGTACGCGTATATCAAATGCGTATTACTCTGAACCGGGTCTCTATCCAGATGACTGGCCCACGGGTCGGTACGGCGACAACGAAATCGTAACGGCATATGGAACCAGTACAGGAAATACCGCTGGCATAACCTGGTTGCAAGGTGCGGGTTTTAATATCATTGATATCGTTTTAGGCAGCGAGGATTACTACGGCAGGCAAATACGGTTTTCCTATACGTGCGGCAACGATGTTCATGCACCAGTGCCCGAACCCGCCACTATGCTCCTTTTAGGATCTGGGCTAGCAGGGCTAGCGGGATTGAGCCGAAAAAAATTATTCAAAAAATAAGCTGTCAGTCAATTGGACCACAACGCCGTTGCCAAACTGCTGGACCGGGCAGCTGTCTCAAAAAATGCGGACGCTAACGCGCTCAACTCAATCGCTTTGGCTTTGTAAAATGATGTTGCGGGCTTCCTGTAATGCCTGATCGAGTTTGGCGGGCTGTGTGCCGCCGGCCTGCGCCAGATCCGGCCGTCCGCCGCCACCGCCTCCCACCATCGGCGCTATTTTCTTGATGATCTCTCCGGCGTGAAAACGCTCGGTAAGGTCTTTGGTCACGCCGACAATCAAAAATGCTTTTGAACCTTTTACGCTTCCCATCACAACAATGCCGGACTTAAGCCTGTCTTTGAGACGATCTGCCAGGTCTCTGAGCGCAGCCGGGTTGTCCACCGCCACCTGCTGGATCAAAACATTCGTGTTGTTGATGGTTTGAATCGCCTCGCCACCGGCTTCAACCGACTCCGAGGCGATTTGGGCCTTGAGCCGGTCAATTTCTTTTTCAAGCGCCTTATGATCAGCAATCATTTTTTTGAGCTTTGCCGGCAGGGCCTCCGGATTTTCTTTG
Organism: Desulfobacterales bacterium; assembly: GCA_050122255.1. Taxonomy (GTDB): domain Bacteria; phylum Desulfobacterota; class Desulfobacteria; order Desulfobacterales; family JAHEIW01; genus JAHEIW01. The sequence continues at coordinate 4,751 of JASFJF010000054.1, read as the reverse complement.
ACTGTATGCGCGGCGTCTTCAAGCAGGCTGGCAGTCTGCTGGACATAGTCAAGCGCCACGTCTCCAGTCACTGCTTCGATGCGCCGAACCCCGGAGGCAATACTGGCTTCACTGGTGATTTTGAAAAGGCCAATATCCCCGGTTTTGGGAGTATGCGTACCACCGCACAACTCTTTGCTGAAATCAGACAGCGAAACCACCCGCACGCGGTCGCCGTATTTTTCTTCGAACAGAGCGGTGGCGCCAGATTTAAAGGCCGCCTCAGCTTCCATTTCCTCGGTATGGGTGGGGACGTTATCCCGGATCCGGCGATTGACCCGTTTCTCGATATCAATCAGCGTATCACGATCTACAGGAGAAAAATGCGTAAAATCAAAACGCAGACGATCCGGAGCAACCAGCGAACCGGCCTGTTTAACATGCTCACCGAGCACCTCGCGTAAAACGGCATGCAAAATGTGTGTCGCGGTGTGATTTAGGGCCGTGGCCGCGCGTTTGGCCCCATCTACTTGAAGTAATATCTTCTGGCCCTTTCGTATTTTACCGGACTTGACCTCGCCTCTGTGGATCACAATTCCAGCAGGATCTTTGATCGTATCGACTACGGTCATTTCAAAATTCTGAGCGCTAATTTTGCCACTATCGCCAACCTGGCCCCCGGCTTCTGCGTAAAAGGGTGTTTCCTCGCTGACCAGTTCAATTTCCTGGCCGGCAGTCGCATTATCAATATTTTTGCCATCTTTCACCAGAAGCATGACTTTTGATTCGGTAGCAATCATGTCGTATCCGTGAAATTTCGGCTTAAATCCCTGGGCCGACAGGTTCTTGTATGCCTCGCCCAGGGTGGCAAAGGTTGCGATCGAACGGGAGCGGGACCGCTGCTCTTCCATGAAACGCTCAAATCCATCCATATCGAGGCTCATATTTTCATCCCGGATGACATCGCGCACAATATCGACCGGGAAGCCATATGTATCATAGAGTTTGAAGATAACATCACCGGGCACCCGTGATTCGCCCCTGGCCTTGATTTCGGAAAGAGAGTCGTTTAACAGCCTCAGGCCGGTGTCAAGGGTTTCTAAGAATCGAACCTCTTCATTTTCAATAATATTGGTGATAAAGGCCGCAGCTTCGGCCAGCTCCGAATAAGCCGGCTTCATTATATCAAATACCACGCTGGCGGTTTTATGCAGAAACGGCCGCTTGAGACCGATGTTGCGGCCATAGCGAATGGCCCGGCGCAAAATACGGCGCAGCACGTAACCCCGCCCCTCGTTGGCTGGCATAATACCGTCGCCGATAAGGAATGCTGCTGCTCGGCTATGGTCCGCGATGACCTTCATGGCCACATCTGTTTCGCGGGATTCACCAAATTGCTTTTCCGCCAGACGCTCGGCCTCAGCGATGATGGGTCGGATAAGGTCTGTATCAAAATTGGTGGGAACATCCTGAATGACCGAAACGATACGCTCGAGCCCCATGCCGGTATCAATGCTGGGTTTCGGTAGCGGCGTCATTTTGCCGGAAGCATCCCGATTAAATTGCATGAATACCAGATTCCAGATTTCTAGATAGCGATCGCACTCACAGCCTACCGCACAATCCGGTCGGTCGCATCCGTATTGTTCACCGCGGTCCAGCAGGATCTCAGAACATGGACCGCAGGGGCCGGTATCGCCCATGGACCAAAAGTTGTCCTCTTCTCCGAATCTGACGATGCGTTCATCGGGCAGGCCGATATTTTTGTGCCACAAACCATAGGCTTCGTCATCATCCAGGAAAATGGAGCCATAAAGCTTGTCTGCCGGCAGCCCATAACCATTGGTGAGCAAATCCCAGGCAAATTCAATGGCCCCTTCCTTGAAGTAATCGCCAAAAGAAAAATTGCCCAGCATTTCAAAGAAGGTGTGGTGGCGGGCGGTGTAGCCCACATTTTCCAGATCGTTGTGTTTGCCCCCGGCACGAACGCATTTCTGAGAAGTGGTTGCGCGGACATAATCTCTTTTGTCTTCACCCAGAAAAACACGTTTAAATTGTACCATTCCGGCATTGATAAATAGCAAAGTCGGGTCATCCTGGGGGACTAATGATGAGCTGCGAACAATTCGATGACTGTGCTTTTCAAAATATCGTAAAAATTGGTCGCGTATTTCGTTCCCTGTCATGCATATCTCCAAGTTAGGCTTTTGCTTTCTGGGCTGACTCAGTTTCGTTTTCTTTGGCGTCGGTGACTTCTGCATCCGAAAGCCCCAGGGTTTCTCTGACTTTAGCGTACATGGTCTCAAAAAGATCTGGATTTTCCTTTAAAAACCGTTTCACGTTTTCCCGTCCCTGTCCGATGCGCTCACCCGCGTGCGAATACCAGGAGCCGCTTTTTTCGATAATGCCACGATCAACCCCCACATCAATTAAATCACCGTATTTTGAAATGCCCTCACCATAGACAATGTCAAATTCAGCGTCGGTAAACGGCGGTGCCATCTTGTTTTTAACGACCCGAACCCGGGTGCGGTTTCCGATAACCTCTTGTCCGTCTTTTATGGCGCCGATGCGCCGGATGTCCAATCGCACGGAAGAATAAAATTTAAGGGCATTGCCGCCGGTGGTCGTCTCCGGGTTGCCAAACATCACGCCAATTTTCATCCGAATCTGGTTGATGAAAATAATGGATGTCATGGTTTTGCTGATCGTGCCGGTTAACTTCCGCATCGCTTGGGACATCAAACGGGCTTGAAGCCCCATATGGGAATCTCCCATTTCGCCTTCAATTTCGGCGCGCGGCACCAGCGCTGCTACAGAGTCAATCACAACAATATCAATGGCGCCGCTTCTGACCAGCATATCCGCAATTTCAAGCGCCTGTTCGCCGGTATCCGGCTGAGCCACAAGCAGGTCATCACAATTAACACCGAGTTTCTTGGCATATACCGTGTCAAGGGCATGCTCGGCATCGATAAACGCCGCAATGCCGTCCTTTTTCTGCGCTTCAGCCACCGCATGCAGGGCCAGAGTGGTTTTGCCGGACGCTTCCGGACCATATATTTCAATCACTCTGCCCCGGGGCAAACCACCGATTCCCAGTGCTTTGTCCAGGGCCAGCGAACTGGTGGAAATAACCGGCACTTCGACAACCGGGCGGCTTCCCAGTTTCATAATGGATCCCTTGCCGAATTGGCGCTCAACCTGGGACATCGCCGTTTCCAATGCTTTTTCTTTATCCGGTGAAATTGTCATAAAGCCCTCCTTCTGGCTTGATGTAAATTTCTGTAGGAAAAAATTTTATATTGTCAATATTCAATCGTTTTAAAGACAGTAACGCTATCACCAACGATTGGTTCGCCATACGTATGCTACCAAAAGCCAACATGAGCGACCTGGGTATAAATCGCTCCGGTCGGGTGCAGCTCGCTCTTGAACAGGATGATCCGGTTTGTTGCGAAACCGTTGGATTCGAATGCATTAAACTCATCGAGCGCTGACTGCATACGTTCGGCAGCAATTTTTCCTTTCACACGGCCCAGCGTCAAATGGCCTTTAAACGGGCGCTTTTCCGCGGAAAACCCTGAATCCGCCAGGTGCGCATCAAGCGTCTGCTGCAAACTTTTCAGGTGGTCCACCTGCCCGCCAAGGCCGATCCAGATAACGCGCGGCCGCCGGGCATTCGGAAATACGCCTATTCCGCTGGCATTCAGGTGCAGGGCGGCACGACCTCTGGCTGCCAACGTCATGGCATTCACAACGGCATCGGTCCGGTTTGCATCGATATTGCCCAAAAATTTAAGCGTCAGGTGAATGTTTTCCGGCCTTACCCATTTGACAAGGAAACCATAAGACTGAAGCGCCTTCTGGGCTGCTCCGATTGAGGCCCGAATGCTTTCAGGCAGTTCAAGAGCGACAAAGGCACGAAAAGTGTCAGACATACTTAATTGGGCCTATCATTTTAATTCTGCGGTTTCATCCAAATCCTCGCGGCTCATACCTGGTATGCATTGCACCATGTTAAACCGTTAAATGGTTACATCGTTTATTCGTCAAAGGATTTCTTTCATTTTTCACTTTTTAACCAATCAACTATTTGACTATTTAACGAAGTCTCGACTTCTACCAAGCAATTTGTTCACCCTGTGATGCTGCATCCCGCCGCTTCTTTACCGGAGAGCCGGAACTGAGGGTACCGCTTCGATTTTGGCGGTTATATTATTTCGTATCCAGGAGGCATCCCACCATTCGATCGGATTCACAAATGTATTATGCACCAGCATACTGAAGTGCAGGTGATCGCCGCCCGCAAGCCCGGTACTGCCCGTGCGGCCGATGATATCGCCTTTAGCCACCTGCTGTCCTTTGGTTACGTCGCTGGCATTCAGGTGAGCGTACATGCTGAACAGCCCGAATCCGTGATCGATGAGCACCGTTTTACCATAAATCCCCAGGTCGCCGCTAAATTTGACGATGCCGCTATTGGCTGCCGGAACGGGTGCGTGCCGGGTCGAAGCCAGGTCTATGCCCAGGTGAACCTGCCGGTCAATAATATCACCCTTGTATTCGTATACACGATGGTCGGCAAAACCTGCCTGATTCGCTGATCCAATCAACCGCTTAAACGCCCCTTGCCAGTATTTGTCGGCCGCTGTCGTTTGAGCCAGCTCGGTAAGTTGCTGATAATTTATCCGGCGCAAATCGCGATTGATTTTAATAAATTTTTCAATCAACGATCCGGTCGGCGGCACGCCGGCTGCGGCCTTAAATTC
>JASFJF010000053.1:0-13909 GCA_050122255.1 Desulfobacterales bacterium | reverse complement strand
GGTGGCGTTGAATGTATTTCTGTGGTATTTCAAAAAGCACAGCGGCGCCGCGGGCAATGGTAAAAAACCGGACAACGAAAATAAATCGGGTGCTTTAAAAACCGATCCGGACGATTTTTTAGACACACCAGAAGCTGATGAATTAAAACAAGCCGCCGCCGCTGAACTGGGTATACCGGTTGAAAAACTCAATGGGATGTCTGCAAATGAAATCGCGCATTTGGCCGCTGAAAAGGGATTAATCAATTAAGAACAAAATCTGAATAAAGCAAAGACCGTTACAGCAAGACACATAAGGGCTTTTTTGGATATTCGGATGGATATCACAAAGGCCCTTTTTTATTCTTACTTTAAAAGCTTTCCTTGACGACATATAGCTCCATGATGATATTCTGACAGTACTATTTACCAACATCAACCCTATGTCCGGAAAAGTTTGTGATATGAAGATATTAAAACCGCCTCCAAAAAAAATATGGCAGGTTATCGGCTTATTCTTGATTGTTCTATCTTTTATAGGGGGCTGTGCGGCTTCAAATTACGGACGGCTAAACCCGGATAAACAAGTTACAGAGACATTTCAAAACCACCAGGACCTGCCGGACCATACTTACTACTACAGGGGTTCCCATAGCCAGCCTGTCGTTGTCGCCGGCATCCTTAAAGATTTTGTGCTGAATTCACCGCTCTGGGTTGAAATAAATCCGAAATCAAAAGATTTTCGCACGTTGATTGATCGCGTATCACTGCAGGGCATGGGCACAAATGTCCAGCCCTGGGGATTCACGATTATAGATGGCTACGGTAGGCGAGTCGGCGTGTGGTACTCAGCCATTCGAGCCGCGGCCGTGGATGTGGATGAAAATGGCCGCATCATTAATTTATCACCGATCAGAGTGGTGACTAGAGGGGATCAGGGCAGGTAAAACCTGTCTTGCATGATTTCGAATAAAAAAGCGGCTCAATGAGCATAACTACACTGCAGCGAGTTCTTATACAGGGACGCCCATAAATTTATAAGTTTCTATAATCATGGCCGTTCAAATCTATTTTCTTTGTCAATGGCCTCAGCACTTTTTCCCTCCGCTGAATGGCTGGTTTGGTGAAACGCAAGGTCCTTTATCTGTGGAAAAAAACAAACCTTTATATCTTTATAACCATTCATAATTATTATATATTTTTGGTTGACAATTATTTTCTTTTCACTTATTCAGTTCTTATATTGCCGTTCATTTTAATTGTCTAAGAAAAGTAAAAATCTTTTAGCGACGCTTTCGAGGTTATATTGGAGTGTACAATTATATTTCTGATTGATGGAGGGGAAATGAAAAGCTTTAGATATTACCGATATGCCTTACCTGAAGAAGCCGTCTCAGAAAATAAAAAGGTGCTTGAAATTCTAAAGACCGTTTGTATTTTTGTCATTCTTGTTTTTTTGGCAACTGCTGTCGTTCTGCTATCGCGCTGAAAAAGAGGGATTGACACCTTAATTGGCGCAGTGTGCTTTCGCGGGTGTATCGAATTTGAAAGTGCGAGCCAAGAAGCCTGAATCAATCTCTCCTCGGCAGACCAGATTATGCTGAATAACACCCGCCCAATAACGGGTTTTTCAGCATACCCGCTTACAGGTAATAAATCATGCAACCTTAGGTTCCATAAGCAACATGTTGGTTACATGAACGAAAAAAATGGCCGTTAGCTTTAAGATGAAATCTACAAAATTTAATAAATGCCCACGATGTAATTTGCCTCAAGAAGGAATATTTAGCTGTCAATATTGTGGTTATGTTTTCTCTAAAAATGAAAAAAAATTTTCCAAATCATACCATAAACGGTTGAAGACCTTCATTGGGGCTATCAACAAAGATCCCATATCGCCGAGCAAAAAAAAATGCACACTCAAAGATAATGGTGGTACTCGTTCCGGAACGGATAGGCGCAAATATACATTTAGGACATATTATCCAGAAAGTAGATCGGGCCAGGACCGCAGAAAAAGGATAGACCGCAGACGCAAAGTACCACGGAAAAGATGGGCAGAACGCAGATTTAGTCTAAATCATGGCATGCCATACCCCCGCAAAGTATAAAAAATTATTCAATGACCAAATCTTGGCTTTACGGACGCCCATTAAATTATAAGTTTCTAGTAGTCCATAAGCTTCAATCCGTTCTCATGGGCAACGACCTCCCCCCTTTTTACGCTCTGGCTGATTGCCGGCTGGGACATACCGATTCTTGTGGCAAGTTCAGTGGCGGTTATACCTAACTCATGCACTGCCCAGAAACACAATAGGCTGCGTGCTTTGACAATTTGCGGGTGCTTGCCCTTTTTCCATACATCTTCACTTTTGAGACCCAGTATTGATGCCACTCGATCCGCTATCCGATCAACTGTGAAACCATCGGCTTCCAATTGATACTGACGTTCCCGTTTCTCCTCGGCTTTTTTTAGAACTTCTTCGACAAAATCACTATCACCTAAAATACGCTCATCACTTTTTAAATGCGCATCGGTCCGATCCAGTGCTTTAAACGCATGCCATCCACCGACGCTTCGGATCAGTCCGCCACCAATTAGCTCAGGGCGCCTGCCCTGATTAACGCCTTTTTTTATAAATTTGCGATATCGCTTGCGCGCCTTGGACAGCTTTTTACCAAACAGCTTTAGCGTTTCATTCGCTGATTGCCATTCATTTTGATGGTGGCCCATCAGCACAGAATGGCCACTATAATAATAACTATCTAATTCTTTTAAAGAAATTACTTGTTTTGCCCTTAGTGGATTTAAATGAAGGTAGCGAACTAATTCCAACAAATAATTGTCCTCTTGGCACAAAATAGACTTGTAGCGGTTTTGAAAGAGATGGCCGCAGCGGTCATGACGTCGATTAAAATACACCGCATGACCGGTCAGCAGCCTTCGCATAATGGTGGCAATCGGCGTGTGACTGGTTTTTAATAGCAGATGGAAATGATTGGGAAGCAAGGCCCAAGCATAACATGGGGTTTGGCTTTCACCTAAAATATCACCCAGGCGCTGCACAAAACGCTTACGATCGGTATTATCATTGAATATATCGCGTTTTTCGATACCGCGAACAATAATGTGATGCAACGCACCGGGAGCGTCTATGCGGGCCTGACGTGGCATGATTGTGGATATAGCACAACGTTTGTCATAAGAAAACTTATAATTTTATGGGCGTCCCTTATGATTGCTGGCCGCAGCGTTTACCGACCTGTAAACCTGGTTGACACATTCGGCCGGCCAAATTATCCGTCTAAATGAGATTGTTCTTTCTTATCAAAAAAGGGTATACAAATTAATATGTTATGACAAAAAAATATTTGCTTAATAAATGAGTGCTCTTGGCACCTATTTTGCTTATTCGTTTAACTGAGGCTTCTGGAATCTTATTGAGAAAACAAGAAGTACATCCGCACATTACCCGATCATTTCAGAATTAGACTTCTTCATCGCAATCTGATTGGTCCTGCCTGTCACAGCCCTCAAAAATAGAGCTTTTAGGTGAACCCATGAAAAAGAAGGGGGGCAACATGTATGCAAAGTTATTGACCATCAGCTTAGTGGTCGCCGTCGGTGCCATGATTGGCGGACAGCTCCCAACCGGACTTGCAGGTGATAAAGGAAACCCGGTCAAAATATATGAAAGCTGCATTGTTAAAAAGATTGAAAAGTGTGAACTGCTGGCAGAGATATTATACACCTCCAAATCAATAACTCTCCGGAATTATGCTACCGTCCAAGATCAAAAAGCACAATTTTTTGATTTCGAAAGACAAAAGCTGATCGATGCCATGATTCAGATCCAGCTTGAACCCAAGCAATACAAAATAGAACATTTTTTAGACCAACAGTTCTACAGATCTCTGGCGAAATAACATACTTTCTTTCTGAACAAAAAGTTACCGTCAGCCCGACCCTACCCATTGAGGTTGTTGACTTCAATCACGATCTTGTTATTCTGTCTTCAGAGACGATTACCCGGTAATCAGAAAAAGACGCGTTAACCTTGGCCATTCCGTTTTGAGCCACAAGCTTACTTTTTATGATCGTATCTTTTCATCCTGTATTTGAAGCCGACCAGAACATCATCTGTGCCGGGCGCGAACCCGGTGCAGACGATCTGGCAGCCATCAAGGCCGCACGAGCGGTCGTATTGCCCCAGGGATGCCGCCAATCACTATATGAAATGGCCACTGAAAACTGTCGCCATGTCTTTCCAAATTATGATGCGCGCTTTGACTATCCGGGAAAAATTGGCCAGATAAAGCTATTCCAGCAAAACGACACAGCCCATCCGCACGCTGAAACATATACTTCACTGGATGTTTTCAGGCAGCAGTACGGTGAAAATCCCAATGAGGTCGCTTTTGAGTTGCCATGCGTGTTTAAATTTGATTGGGGCGGTGAAGGTGAAACCGTATATTTGATTAATTCCAGAAAAGCCCTTCAGGATGTCTTACATAAAGCCGCAGATTTTGAGCGCTCGGGACAAAAAGGCTTTTTGTTGCAAAAATATGTGCCTGCCGGGGGCCGAACCCTGCGGGTGGTGATTATCGGCCAACGCTTAATATCATACTGGCGAATTCAAAATGATGTGGAAGCGTTTAAGTCAAGTGTATCCCGGGGGGCCAGAATCGATGCGGCCCTGGCACCCGGGCGACAAAGCGTCGCAAAGGACTTTATCAAAGACTTTTGCGACAAAACCGGTATCAACCTGGCCGGCTTTGATGTTATATTCGTACCGATCAAGGAATATTTCAAACCATTGATACTCGAAATAAACTATTTCTTCGGTCGCCGGGGCCTGGGAGGCTCCAACGCCTATTATGGTATTTTAAAAAATGAGATCGATAACTGGCTTTTAAAAACTTTATGAAAAAAAGAAAATGCATTAAACCCTTTGCCTATGATCTGGAAGAATCAGACCTGAAACGCGAACGCCGTAAGGCCCGCAAGCTGCGGGAATCTCAGTGGTGGAAACGCCGTCTGGCCAAAGGCCAATGTCATTACTGCAAGCGTGAAACGCCGCCTAAGGAGCTGACCATGGATCATATCGTACCGATTGCGCGCGGCGGCAAAAGCACCCGCAGTAATGTGGTTGCCTGCTGCAAAAGCTGCAACAACGCCAAAAAACAACGCTTGCCCATGGAGTGGGAACAATATCTGAAAGATGCCCGCACAAAGACAACGGAATAAAAAGGAATTGAATATCATATTGACGTCGGTTTGTCCGGATGTGGATGTCGAAAAATTTGCGAAGATGGCATTTTTATGATATAATTTTAATCAGTTGCCCAAACACGTATCTTTTGCCCGTTGGCCCGTTAGCCGGTTAAGCGCTAACCCTAACAAACAAAAACCATCTTATCCAACCAACGGGCAATCGGACTTGCCGGCTAACGGGTTACCTTTTCGCCCTGCTAAATTCAGCAACTTAAAATTTCCGAAAACCTGCAGCATCCAAGCCCAAAAAACAGCAACTTGATAATGCAATTTAGCTGTTCGAATTGCGGTACCTTCAGCGGTCGCACAAAACCTGTTTCCAGGTCATTACTGGAGTTTTGGTGTGAGCCCCGCATGACGCTGGAATTTGACACGCTCGCGATCCAGAATGCATCTGTGGCCCAGTTAAAATACGAGGTCAGCGAAGTCCTCACCAAAGATGGTGCCGATATCCGGCGGGTGGAGGAAAACACCTTTCAGCACAGCATTTAACCCGGGAAGTGCTTCGCCCGGTTTCATCGCAATCAATGTCAAAAAGGCCACTTCCAATTGATGAATGCTCAATCTAATTTTATCTATAAAGAATCATGCCAACTGACCGATACTTACAATAGAGATATAATAATTTTATCAAACCGTTGTCATCCGCTAAGCAGTTTTTTCAGCCTGAGGTATAGATGAACGATTTTAGGGAGGTTCTCATGTCCCGGGAAACTGTCTGTGAGACCCGGAATCGAACCAACGGTTTATAATTTCAACGTAAAATCGGAAAGCCTAAATGATATTGAAATGGATCCAAAAATTGGGAGCGGTCAAAACCGCCCTGGCCATCACGCTGATCTCAATTCTGGGATCCGTCGCTCTTGAATTTGTTTTTTCGCTGGCATCTGGTCAGTTTCATCGGGTAATGCTGATCAAATCCATCCTTTTTCCGGGGATCATCACCCCTTTTGTGTCCTATGCGGTTGTGCGAATAGTGATTAAAATGGTCGATTCCGAAACCGCCCTGTGTGAAAGCAAAGAAAAATACCTCTCCATTCTGGATAACATCGAGGACGGATACTACGAAGTAGACCTCAAGGGAAGCTTCCTCTTTTTCAATGGTTCCTTGAGCCGTCTATTGGGGTATTCGCCGGCAGCCATGGCGGGGATGAACTATCGGGAATATATGAGTTCCGAAAACGCACAAAAAGTATACCAAACGTTTAATCAGGTTTACAAAACCGGAAAACCTGCGAAAGGATTTGACTGGGAAATCTTCAAGGTCGATGGCACCAGAGTATACCTGGATGCCTCTGTCACATTGATGAAAGACGCTAACGGAAGCGCTATCGGATTTCGGGGCATTGTTCGCGATATGACCAAGCGCAAAAAGTCTGAAAATGCACTTCGGGAAAGTGAGGCCAGATATCGTCAACTATTAAATCATGCACCCAGCGGTATTTACGAAATTGATTTGACAAATGGAAAATTTGTTAGCGTCAATGATGTCATGAGCGAGTATACCGGCTACACCCGACATGAACTGCTGTCTATGAATGTGTTAGATATTCTAACCGCAAAGAGCCAGAAAAAATCACTTGAGCGATTCGACAGAATCCAAAAAGGTGAAAAGGTACCGGTATCGGTTGAATATAAAATAAAAACGAAACATGACCATGAGCTCTGGGCGCTACTGAATACAAAAATTTTGCATGATGATGAAGGAAGACCCGCGAAGGTTTTGGTTGTGGCGCATGACATCACCGAGCAAAAGCAGGCCCAGGAAGAAAAGAAAAATTTGGAATACCAGCTGCAGCAGGCCCAGAAAATGGAAGCCATCGGAACATTGGCCGGTGGTATCGCCCATGATTTTAACAATATTCTTTCGGTGATCATCGGCTACACCGAATTGATCCTGATGAACGCCAAAGTGAATTCAGAGGTGCGACAAAATTTAAAAGAAATTTTTAGCGCCAGCAAACACGCCCGGGATTTGGTCAAGCAAATTTTGGCTTTTAGCCGGCAAAACAAGCAGGAGCGCAAACCTATTCAGGTGGCCCATATCGTAAAAGAGGCCCTAAAGATGTTGCGCGCCTCTTTGCCAACCACCATATCGATTCAGCAAAAAATAGAAAAAAATACGGGGATTATCGAAGCCGATGCGACTCAAATCCACCAGGTACTGATGAACCTGTGCACCAACGCAGCGCATGCCATCGATGAAAAAGACGGCGAGCTGGAAATCAGCCTGGCAAATGTCGAGCTGGATCAAGAGGCTGCGGCCGAACATCCGGATCTTTATCCCGGCTCATTTTTGAAGCTCAGTGTCAGAGATAGCGGTGACGGTATTCCACCGGAAGCATTACCACAAATTTTTAATCCTTATTTTACGACCAAAGAAAAGGGGGAAGGCACCGGTCTGGGTTTGTCGGTGGTGCAGGGTATCATTAAAGCTCTAAACGGTGCCATTACCGTTGACAGTGAGGTCGGTAAAGGCTCTACCTTTCATGTATATCTGCCGGCCATCAAGCGCGAATTGGCGAAAGAGGAGGAGATGCCAAAACCCTTACCGATAGGGTACGAACGCATTCTGTTTGTGGACGACGAGCAACCCTTGGCGGAAATCGGCAAACAGATGCTTGAGCGCCTGGGCTATAAGGTTGATACCCGAACAAGCAGCATCGAAGCCCTGAACATTTTCAAAGCGGATCCGAATCGATTCGACCTGGTGATCACCGATATTGTGATGCCCAATATGACCGGTGACAAACTGGCCAACGAAATGATAGGGATCCGGCCTGATATTCCCATCGTCTTATGCACCGGATACAGCGAAAAATTTAACCGCAAACATGCCTCGGGAATGGGCATAGAAACTTTTCTGATGAAACCGCTGGTCATGCAGGATCTGGCCAGCACCGTTCGGCAGGCGCTCACAGCCACAGCCAATTAAAAAGCTAATTTATCCGAATAAAAACAATTAACGCCATCCTTTTCTTTAGATTGGCTTTTTATTTTTACTGCTTGATATCATAGCGGGCGATCTTGTTGAGCAGCCCCTGGCGGGTTAAACCCAGCTCCCGCGCAGCCTGGGATCGATTGCCGCCTGATTTGACCAGCGCCTCCAGTACCATCTGGCGTTCCACCTGCGCGGTCGCCTCCTTTATCGTTATGGCTTTTGAATCCCGCTTAGCATTGATGCCGGGGATCCTCTTGATCCGCTCTGAGAGATATTGTGGCGTAATTTCGGTACTGCTGCCAGCTAGTGTTAAGGCACGCTCGATTTCATTTTCAAGCTCACGCACATTTCCCGGCCAATCATATTGCATCAATGTTTCCAGCGCATCTGGCGTTAAGCGCGCCAGCGGCCGATCCAGCCGGGCGGCGCGTGTTTCCAAAAAATGGGCCGCCAATAACGGAATATCTTCCTTGCGCTCTCTTAATGGTGGAATCACGATCGGAAACACCTGAACCCGGTAAAAAAGATCTTCTCTGAAATTTCCTTCTTCAACCTTCTTCAAAAGATCTCGATTGGAAGATGATATCAGTCGGAAATTCACCTGTCGATATCGACTGCCGCCTACCGGCCGGATCTGGTTTTCCTGTAAAACCCGCAGCAGTTTGGTTTGCATCGAAAATGGCATGTCGGAAATTTCATCCAGAAAGACAGTGCCCCCGTTTGCCAGTTCAAACAATCCTTTCTTGTGGGCGATGGCGCCGGTAAAGGCGCCTTTGACATGTCCGAAAATTTCGCTTTCCAGAAGATTTTCACTCAGTGCGCCGCAGTTTTCGGCAACAAAGGGCTTGTCCTTCAGCGGCCCGTTATAATGTATGACCTTTGCCAGCAGCTCTTTTCCGGTTCCGGTTTCACCCTGGATCAGAACGGCCGTATCGGTGCCGATAACCTTATCCAGTAAGGTAAACACACGTTGCATGGCGGCACTGCAACCTATGATTCCCTGGACATTAAACCGGATCTGACATTCGGTTTTCAACCGATAATTTTCCTTTTCAAGAGAGCTGGCGTATTGCTGAACTTCGCCGTAGAACCGTGCATTTTCAATGGAAACTGCAATGATGACCGATAACACTTCCAACAAGCGCAAATCCTTCTGACTAAATTCATCAGCGAGCTTGTTGATGGCGTATAAGACGCCCATCACCCGCTTGCGGGTTTTTAAGGGTACGCAAATCATAGAGCGCGTATCAAAGTTTTGTTGGAGATCGAGCTTTTTACTAAACCGACTATCTTTGTTGACATCCGGAATTAATACCGACTGTTGTTCTTTCAATACCCAGCCGGCCACCCCATAGTCATCTGGAAACCGCATTTCAGCTTTTTTCAGGGGGCTGCGGTCTGTGAAGTCTTCTATGGTTTGGATAAAATATAACTCGTTGCGCTGCCGGTCATGCAGCGCAATTGACGCCCCATCGATACCGAAGACTGCCTTGATCTTCGCCAGTACCTTTCGCAGCATTTCATCCAGATCATGGATGGAATGAACGGCGGTTGCAACTTCATTCAGTAGATCAAAATCTGCTGCGTTCAGGGAAACGTCTGGATTGATTTTAGCCATTGTCATCGGTCCGCAAATAAAAGGGATGAAACGCCTGGCTGCAAAAGCCGAAAAGTGTCAATAAACTTTACATCTATAATCAGAAAATATCAACTTACTTTACAAGTAAAATCTAAAAATTCAATTGAAGCAGCGGTTTCAAGTTCGAATAATTCAAAAATATAGTAAAATTACAATATGTTAGAGTAGTACTTACTAATGAGTGCATGCCGCGCCCAGCAGTGGCATTAAATCTGCAAAACAAATTTGCAGGAGACAACATCCATTGGCACGTGGGCTTGGTCCGCATCCGGATCGGTTGAGTCTCGTCGGCGAACTCAACATCGCCGGGAGTGAAGTTTCAGTCAGGGGGGGGACTTTGCTCAGGCCAAGCCCACTTAACATCCCCCGGCGCAAGCGCGCATCTTCCACCGATCTGGCACCCGCTGGATCTGCTCCCGCCTAATGGTATCCACCGGATCGTGACGCATCCCATGCAGATACAAATCGAAAGCAGGAAGGCTGAAATTAAATTTTGGCATCCAGCTATTTTGAGTGTATAATTAATTATCTCAACTTCCCACGATTGTAAAAACGAAAACCCTGTTGATGATTTGCGAACTCAAGGACAAACGCGATGACCGCCGTATTCAATCGGGATGAAACCGAACTTCCCGAAGTCATTGAAGCGAATTACCAGAAATACCTGGTTAGAGTCTGCATGCTGATCGGCATTCCTGTCCTGAGTTGTTTTATGATCTATGATTTCATCATTGGCCGCTATCTGATCGCTCTGGTGCTGGCATTTATGCTTTTAATTCTTTTCGGTCTTTTTGTGATCACCAAAAAAAAGGATTATGAAGCCAAAAGAACCCGATTTTACAAATTTTTTATCAGCGGCTTTTTTCTTCTATTCAGCCTGTTTTTGGTCTATACCATCGGCGTTGAGGGCCATATCAGCCGGATGCCCTGGGTGTTTCTATATGCCCTCTTAATTTTTTTTGCTTTCGGCGCAACCAAAGGCCTTATCTGGACTGTAGCCTTATACGGTGCTCTTTTCCTGTTTTCGCTTTGGTCTGTCCCTGAGGACCTATCCATCCAGGGATTGAAGCTCCGGTTTTTTATTGCCTTCCTGCTGGTCATCGTAGCCGCCTTCTTTTTCGAGCGCCTTAAGAAAAAATATCAGCTGCAGCTCACCGATCATCAAAAATCATTAAAAGAATCCGAGAATCGCTATCGCCAGGCTTTCGAACAGCTCAACCAGGAAAAAGACGGACGCCAGCAGGCAGAACAAGAGTTTCATCAAATTGAAAGTCGCTTTCGTGAAATGGCGGACCACATCCGGGAGGTTTTTTGGTTATTTGATTGGTCAGATCAAAGAGTGATTTATGTCAGCCCTGCCTATGAGACGATCTGGGGTCGATCGGTCGACGATCTTTACCGTCGATATGAAGAATGGGCCGATAGCATCTTCCCCGATGATAGGGACTATGCCAACGAGAGTTTCCAGGCAATCGCCCAAACCGGTGGCGGTGAAATTAGAGAATACCGCATCGTACGGCCGGACGGATCGGTACGCTGGATTTCAGACAGGGGATTTGCCATCAAAGATGAAGGCGGCAAAGTTGCTCGCATCGCCGGAATCGCAGAAGACATCACCGATCGCAAGTCTGCGGAAATGGCCTTGCGCGAAAGCGAGGAACGCTTCAGGGAGCTGGCTGAGCTGATGCCGGAAACCATTTTTGAGATGGATTTAAACGGCAATCTGACCTATGTGAATCGCAATGCTTATAACTATTTCGGATATACCCGGGCCGATTTCGAAAATGGCCTAAATAATCTGGACATGTTGATTCCCGAGGATCGCGAACGGGCTGCAGAAAATTCTGCAAAAATAGTCAAAGGAGAACAAACCGGCATCAATGAGTATAGGGCCCTGCGAAAAAATGGCTCGACTTTCCCCGTAATGGTCCATTCGGCACCTATTTTTAAGCAAGGCAAGCCGTCGGGGTTAAGGGGTTTTATCATTGACATTACCGACCGCAAAAAGGCCGAAGAAGAGCGCCGCAAACTGGAAGTGCAGTTTCAGCAGGCCCAGCGCTTTGAGGCCCTGGGCACCCTTGCCGGCGGAATTGCCCATGATTTTAACAATCTTTTGATGAATATTCAGGGAAACACATCATTGATGCTCTGTGACATCAAAAAATCGCATCCGTATTTCAATATGCTCAAACATATTGAAAAACAAATCAAAAGCGGTGCCCAGCTGACCCGGCAATTGCTGGGATACGCCCGCAAAGGAAAATTCAATGTCAAAGCTATTGAATTAAACCAGGTGCTGAATGAAAGTGCCGAAACCTTCGGCAGGACCCGTAAAGAAATAACCATTCAGCGCGATTTTGCGGACGACCTGTATGCCATTGATGCCGATCGGGGGCAAATTGAACAGATGTTGTTAAATCTGTACGTAAATGCTGCCGACGCCATGCCCGGCGGCGGCCTTCTTCATCTAAAAACAAAAAATGTAAGCCATTTGGAAATCAAAAGTAACCAGTATAAGCCTGAGCCGGGCAAATATGTGCAACTCATTATCAGCGACAGCGGCATCGGGATGGATCAATACACACTGGAGCATATTTTTGATCCCTTTTTTACCACCAAGGAAATGGGACAGGGCACCGGTCTGGGACTGGCATCAGTTTACGGTATTATCAAAAGCCATGACGGTTACATCGATGTGACCTCCGAAAGAGGGCAGGGAACAACTTTCACTATTTTTTTGCCCGCCACCTTCAAAGCAGTCGAAGACCAGACTGATGCGGCAGCAGAGCTCATCCGGGGCGAGGGAACGCTTTTAGTTGTAGACGATGAAAAGCTTGTGCTGGATGTGGCAGCCAACATGCTTGAAGAATTAGGCTATACCGCGCTAAAGGCCCACAGCGGCACCGAAGCCGTCGACATTTTTAAATCTTATAAAGATGAGATTAAATTGGTAGTTCTGGATATTATTATGCCGGACATGGGTGGCAGTGAAGCCTACGATAAGATCAAAAAGATCAATCCGGATGTAAAAGTCCTGCTGGCCAGCGGGTACAGCGTGGATGGGCAAGCCATTGAATTGCTGGAACGCGGCTGCGACGGATTTATGCAGAAACCCTTCAGCATGGAAGCGTTATCGGGAAAGGTCGATCAGATTCTCAATCGATAGAAATCATATTGACCCTATCTATGCTGACCTCATTTTTGCGCCAAAACTTTATCTCTATTTGAACAGGTCCCACCCCTAAGCTTTTTTTAAATTCTTTTAACCTGTAACAGTTGGATAATATGAAAGCTATCATTGTTAGTGATCTGCACATCGGCTCGCGCTACTGTTTGCGCGAAGACTTCATCCAATTTCTCCATAATATTCCCCAAGATTATGAATTTATTCTAAATGGTGATATCATTGATAACCCTTATGGTAAATTGTCTGCCGCCGACCAGGAGCTGCTGGACTGTTTTGGGGAAATGTCATTGCGCCAAAAGGTGGTCTGGATTCGCGGAAATCATGATAACGGATATGTCCCTGATAATTTAGGAAAAATACAGATTAAACAACACTACGCCCTGCAAAAGAGACTGTTCATCACCCATGGTGATTTTTTTGACGAAGTCATGCCTCAGAGCAGGCTTTTTATTCAGGCCTTTAAGGTGATGCATGACCTCAGGATTAAACTGGGCGCCCGGCCGGTGCATGTCGCCCAGTACGCCAAAAAATGGCGGCGATTCTATGCCTATCTGCGCAACAACGTGATGATAAATGCCGTTCATTACGCCAGAGAAAATGGGTTCAACGCCGTAACATGCGGCCATACCCATAATGCCGAAGAACAGTTTGTTAATGGTATCAAATACTTAAATGCCGGTGCCTGGACAGAGCGCCCGACCTTTTATGTGCGGGTAAGTTCCGATGAAATCGTGTTGGAAAATGCAACAGAATCAACCGGACAGGTAAAATCTTCCGGAAATAAAACCCTCCTGATGTCCAATAATCACCATCAAGACCCTGCCCAGCCGGCCTCCATCCCAAATAGACGTTCTTGATAATGCTTACGCAAACCAGCTAAGCCCTAAA
>JASFJF010000052.1:0-14046 GCA_050122255.1 Desulfobacterales bacterium | reverse complement strand
CTCGGGTGTCAGAAAACTTGCGGATTCCGAAGCCCGCACATGCAAACTGACGGCACGCTGATGCAATCCCAGGTAGAATTGATTTGATTTGTCTTCATCACTTTTCAGATGGGCATAGGTGTATAATCTTTCCAGCTGGCGCTGGATTGAAAGGTGAAAATCAAGAGCTGCTTTGAGTACATCAACCGAGTCCTTCAAACATCCCTTATAATCAGCATAAGAATCGATTTGGTCCTCAACTTTGGCCAACCGCTTTTCCCATTCTTCATCTGATACCAATAAGGGTGTCAGATCCCATTTATGAGCATCCGGTATGTCTTTACGTTCAGGTATGGCCTGTGTCGTCATTTCATAGTCCCTTTTTTCAAACTGCAATAAAAGTTTCTACAGCCGGATAGCAGCGACAACCAGCTGCACATTAGAAAAATACGGTTATGCAGAAAGCTCAAGTGATGCCTATTCAACCACGAAGGTCACGAAGGACACGAAAAGAAAAGGTAAATTGATGTATTTTGCCTTTGTGATCTTCGTGTTCTTCGTGGTCAGATAATATCAGACGGATCCAACTGAAGTTTCCCGGATAACCGCATAGAACAATTTGTCAAAATTCTTAACTTATGAACCTTTGAGCCCTGAACCCTAAACCCCTGTTAAATTTTTGAGCGCTTGCGCGGCCAGCATCTTTTTCTTGATACGCGGCGGATAAAGCTTTTCGACTTTATTGGCCTTATAGTTGAACCGGTTGATGTAAAGCCGGCGTATGGGACTGCCGTATACGCTGATCATAATGGTTGTGCCGCCGACAGGGTTTCCCGTTTGATGAATGCCTTCGTTTAGCGGGCGCGTCAGCTCGATTTCTCCCGGCTGCAAATAAACCGGAGCGGCTTGCAGGAGTTGGGCAAAGCCTTCAACAGAACCATCATCTTCGCGGCTGTACCGGATGACCCCCAGTTCCCCGACAACTGAGCCCGATAGCCCCCAGGAATTATGATCGTGAATTGGCGTATAATCGCCGGGACCGTAAAGAAACATGCGCAACGAAAAAAGCCGCTTCGGATTAAGGTACAATAAAATCTCATCATCGATCATCTGGGCCTGGCGCAGATCCGGATACGGGTTGCCGGCTTTGATGTTGTGTAATAGATTTTCAAACAGCGCTTGATTCCGCAGAAAATCCGGAAGCTCATTTTGAAAAAATTCAATTCTGGCCGCATCCCCGAAAATCCCATCGACGGATTCAGACCAGCGGTTGCATATTTCCAAGAGCTGCGGCGGCGGCTTGGGCGGTCGCGGCATACAGTTGCCTCCTTGTTATTGTTTTCACCGCAAAGGCGCAGAGGTCGCAGAGAAAATTTTTTTGCCTGTCGGTGAGAGGCCGACAAGGCGAAATATCGCCATCCCTGCGGGCTATCTTGATTTAAGATATTATTCCGAATAAAATTTCACCTAAGTTGCAGCTGTACGATCCAGTTTTATATTTGGAAGCCATTCGCTGGAGGCAGATTGTTTTTTGCTGCCCGCCCTCTCAGCGGGAAGCAAAAAAAAAATAAACTCTGCGATCTTTGCGTCTCTGCGGTGAAAAAATCATTTAATATTCTCTAACCGCACGAACTGGTCATAATAGGCGGCGCCGGAGCCAATGTCGGTTAATTGTGCTGCAATCAGCTGGTTGACGCCGCCCCCCCGGCTGATCCAGTCGCCGCGACGGTAGATGACAGCATCCGGGTGAAGCCCTTCCATGGTTTGGACTGCAACCCGCAGTCTCCCCTGCGGCGAAACCAGCTCGACAGGCCTGTCCAGGTTTAATTCCTTCTGGCAAAGACTGTCCGGCGCCACCCACACTTTTGGTGGCTTTTTTTGATCCTCAGGTAAAATCTGCGAATGGATGGCGTTTCGACGTACCAGGGATAACAGGCGCAACGGATATTTGGCCGGCGCCTGTGGTTCGGGATGCAGGATATACGGAAAACGGTAACGACCATCCTGATGGGCAAAGTGCAAATCATGATAAGCGATGGGCGATCGATTGGATCGCACACAGCCACAATCCCGCAATTGTTCAAGCGTTGTGGATAAATACGGAGAGGCTAATGATGCTCGCATACAATCTTCGGCAGACGGCAGCTCAACCGCTGGTTCCAGGCGTTTGCCAATCTGTCTGAGAATCCAGTAATCATCACGGGCTTTGCCGGGAGCAGTCAATGCCGGGCAAACGAATTGGACCTGTTCATGCAGATAAGATCCGATGATGTCCTCCTGCTCCAGAATTAGCGTACTGGGCAACACCACATCGGCATGCTGGGCGGTATCTGTCATAAAGGCATCGACCACAACTTTAAAATTGACACTGCGAAATGCTCTTATCATGAGCTTTGAGTCCGGCGCCTGATTGATGACATTGGAACCGTTGACCCAGAGCATCTCAATTGGCGGGTTCTCGGCCGCCAGGATTTGCCGGCCGACTACCGGAAACCGAAAGGAGCGCCGCGGCAGTTTTTCCATTTCCCGCAACCACTTCAAATTCAGATTGCGATAGGAGTGCAGCTGAAAATAGCTGCCGCCGCCCGAGCGCCCGATATTGCCCGAGAGCAAGGACAGGGCATTGATAAATCGCACGTTTTCACCACCGTATCGATAGCGCTGCACGCCGGTGCCGATCAGGGTGGCGACCGGCTCCTTTAGCGCATAGCAGGCACAGATCTGTTCAAGATCCGCTTGGGATACATCACAGGCTGCAAGCAGATTGTTTATCGGCCGGGCTTTAACTAAATCCAAAAATCTCTCCGGTGCTCGCGTGTGAGCTAAAATCTTTGGATCGATTCCATCATTTTGATGCAATAACTGCAGGGTAGCGGCTGCCAGGAAGCGATCTGTGCCGGGTCGAATCCGAATATGCAGGTCTGAATAAGATTGGTTGCCATCGCCGCCCGGCGAGATCGTTACCACCCGGGTGCCGTTTTTACGCGCTTTTTTTACAAGGGCTGCGGTGTGTACCGAGCTACGGGAAAGATCTTTGCCCCAGTTGACAACTCGGGCGGCATTGAGCAAATCGTTGATGTCATTGTTTTCCCGTGACCCGAAATCATGCACGCCGGCCATATAACCGGCGGCATCGCACAGCGATCCGCGCACCCGGCTGGTCCCCAGTCGACTGAACAGAAGCGTGGTGGCTTCTTTTAAAACGCCTTTGGCGCCCTCGTTGTGGATGTGCAAAATAGCCGTGGGGCGCGAGCGCAGCGCCTGGATCTTGGCGGCGCAAAGGTCCAGTGCTGTATCCCAGCTGATGGTCTGCCAGCCGGTCCGGGTTTTCAGTTGTGGAGAGGTGATGCGATGGGGGTTTTGGACCCTTCTGACGTGACCCTTGAGTTTGGCGCAGGTAAATCCGGCGGTAAAAGGATTGTCGGGATTTCCTTTGGCCTTCACTTTGCCGTCTGCCGTATGTTCGACGATTATGGAACAGGCATCCGGGCAATCCATGGTGCATGCAGTGGTTGTTTTTTGATCCTTTTCACTCATCGAACGTAACTTAAGCAGCCGAAAAAATTTAGTCAAGAATGGGATGGATCGGCGTTCGGAAAAAATTACTTTCCGTGAAACCGCTGCCATATTTAGCTTTAAGATAGTACAAATGTACTTGACAACCGTACATTTGTATACCTATAACATTCAAACGTGCTGAGCCAATTCATTTAATTGCTCAGATAAAAAGATCGATGTTGTCATATCCGGACAATCTGATAGCGCTTTTAAAGAAGAAAGGTATAATGAGTCACACTGATGCATGATTATAAGACCAGGATAGAAAAAAGTTTTTATTGTTTGGGCATCAGGGTCATTCGCTACCGTTGGGCTATTCTGCTGATGACGGTCGTAGTGGTTGGATTGGCTGCCACTCAGCTCCCCAAACTCAGTATCGCCACTTCTGTAGAAAGCATGTTCAGGCGGCACGATCCGGTTCTTACCGATTACCAGCGGTTTCGCAATCAATTCGGACGTGACGAAGAAATTATACTGCTGATCTCCTCCTCCGATATCTTCAGCCTCGAATTCCTCACCACGCTCAAGCAATTTCATGAGGATCTGGAAAATTCACTGCCGCTGTTGAAAGAGGTCAGTTCGTTGGCCAATGCGCCCTATATCGAACCAATTGATGGCGGTGTGCGTGTCAGCAGCTTTCTTGATAACTTGCCGCGGACAGACAACGAAGCGCAGCAGTACAGACACAATGGCCATTCCTATCCAGGATACCAGAAACTGTATTTCACCCCGGATGGCAAGCATGCCATCGTTGTTATCAAAACACAGGCGGTATCGGCATTGACGGCCGATGGCCTGCGATTGCGCGGTTATGCCCGGGGGGTCCGCGGGGCAGTAAAACCGCCTCCCCCTGCGGAACAACAATCGATATCACAGATAGAGAATATCGCCGTTATCGGCATCGTTGAAGCCGTCATCAAGCAATACCAGGCACCTGACTTCGCCATTGCCTTCAGTGGGACGCCGGTTTACCAGTATCATGTCGAGCCGATGGTCCGCGCTAACATGAAAAAGATGTGCATCGCGATCCTGCTCGTCCCGGTTCTGTTCATGCCGATTGTGTTTGGTCGGGGCACGGGTGCTTACATGCCCCAGCTGACGGCCATTTTAGGCCTGATGATTGCTTTAGGGTTGATGGTGTTGTTGTCGGTGCGCCTCAGCCTGACCTCGTCTATGTTGCCTTCCATCCTGTTGTCCATCGGCCTGACCGCACCGATTCATTTCCTGGTGGTCTATTACAAGTTCCAAAAGCGGGTCGGCAAGTTCCGGGGCATTATTGCCACCATGCAGCATTCCGGTTTTCCGATCACCATGACCAGTTTCACAACAGCGGCGGGATTGATGTCATTTTCCTTCTCGGATATCGTACCGATAGCACATTTAGTGAATTTCACAATGGTTGGAATTCTCGTCATCCTGGTATTTACGCTCATCACCCTGCCGGCACTTCTCTCCATAATGCAGGTTGTTGCGGGCGTGAAAAAGGGTGAAGCAAATTATGAGGCTTCCATTTACAACCGAACCCTGTTGGCGTTGGGTCGCCTCGGGGTTACCCGGCCTTACCTGGTTTTAATTCTGTTCCTGGCGGGTACCCTGGCAGCGGGGTTCAACATCCCCCGGCTTCATTTTTCACACAACCCGCTGCATTATTTCGCTGAAGATTCAGCTTTCATGCGGCAGGTCCGGCTCATTGAAGCTCGGACCGGTGGATTTCGGGCGTTGGAGGTAATGATTGATACGCAGCGGGAACGGGGAATCATTGATCCCGACTTGCTCCGAAGGATCGAGCAGCTGGATACCTACCTGAGATCACAGACGGACATTCAGGGGCGCGCTCATGTGGGCAGAACCCGATCTCTCGTTGATCTCATCAAAGAAATCTCCTGTGCAATATCAGGACAGGATCAGACCCATTGCCCGATTCCCGAACAAGAACCGGCTCTGGCAGAGCAATTCGATCGCATTGAAGGCGTTGTCCCCGAGGCGTTTCGAAAATACACTGATGCAGACGTACGCATAGGTCGTTTGACCGCCATGATGTACTGGCGGGATGCTGCCCATGATGTTGATTTCATTGCCCGGGCGCGGCAAAAGGCCGCAACTTTGTTCGGCTCCGGTGTCAACTTGACGGTAACCGGTGTTGCCGCCATCAATTCCGGAATCATCGATACGATGATGAAAAGCCTGGCCATCGGTTATGGCACGGGATTCCTGCTGATTACGGCATTGATGATTCTGGCCGTTGGAGATGTGCGCCTGGGACTGTTCGCCATGATTCCCAATCTGTTGCCGATTGTCATTGCGCTGGGCGTTATGGGATATCTGGGCATCCCGTTGAATACCTACAACCTGATTGGCGGCAGTATCCTCATTGGAGTGGCGGTAGATGACACCATCCATTTTTTCCATAATTTCCGCAGGTACTACCTGAAATCTGGCGATATCAACTTTGCTGTGAGCGAGACGCTAAGATCCGCAGGCCGCGCCCTGCTGGCAACAACGCTGATTCTGGTTGCCAGTTTCTGGATGCGACTATTCAGTGATCTGAAGGTGGTGGCTGATTTCGGATTGGTGCTGGGCATTGCGTTACTTATGGCCTTTCTGGCCGATGTATTGCTCGCGCCGGCCCTGTTGCGGATAGTTTATGGGGCTGGGCAGATGGATTCTTTGAAACAATTTGATGTTCCAAGGGCGCAGAACATATGAAATTTGTAAAAAAGATCCTCAAGTATGCTGGTCTTTACCTGGTCTGTCTTGCAGCGATAACGGCAATCGTATACCTAATCTATGTTTTTTATCCTCAAAAGACATTGCATCTTGATAAGAAACAATGGCATCCGGCGGAACCGGAAACGCAGCACATCGACCCGACCCGTTTAGCCAACGCGCTCGATTACGTTGACACGCGGCTACCCACCGCTCGAAGCCTGTTGCTGCTTCGCAACGGCAAGACCGTAGCCGAAAAATATTACTGGCTCGGCGGTCCCAAGGCAACGGATTACCTGCATTCCCTGAATCTACCGCTTCTGCAGGTATTGATCGGTATCGCTATCGATCATCAATTGATCCAGGGCCCGGAGCAACCTCTATCTGCGTTTTTCCCAGAACATCTGAAGCAAACCCTATCCGGTGGTACGGCATCGCTGACGCTGAGCCACCTGTTAAGGGCCCAGGCGCCCCTGCTTTGGAATGCCGGGAACCCGGACTATTGGAAATTGTTTTACGCCACAGACCGAATTGAAGCCAGTTTGCGAGTCATTTCCCGGAGGCAGGCGAGGAGCCAACCTGCTACAAACTTTGCCGCAGCATATTTGTTGAGCCAGTTGATTGAACAGGTTTCCGGCCAGAGCGTATTCAATTTTGCTGACCGTTATCTATTCCAACCTCTGGGAATTACGACTTACGCAGCCGACGATGACGACCTGCCACGCGATCCAATGGTGGGATTTCAGCTCAAAGCACTGGATCTTGCCAAGATCGGCTATCTGCTGACCCAGGAAGGGGTATGGGAGGGTCAGCGAATCGTTTCTAAAGAATGGGTTCGCTGGCTATTTTTCAAGGTTCCTAACGCTGAATTTGACGACACTCCGGGGGGCAGCTGGGTTAAAACAG
Organism: Desulfobacterales bacterium; assembly: GCA_050122255.1. Classification (GTDB taxonomy): domain Bacteria; phylum Desulfobacterota; class Desulfobacteria; order Desulfobacterales; family JAHEIW01; genus JAHEIW01. The sequence continues at coordinate 6,897 of JASFJF010000052.1, read as the reverse complement.
CGATCAGGGGGCATGAAAGCCTGGTGGCACGCGGTGAAGGCGGGCAGTATCTTGTCCTGGTTCCGGCTTTGCAATTGGTGGTTGTCACGACATCAACGAGTCGTTTTGCGCTGCCACAGGATAACGGGCGTGACCGACTGCTGCAGCTGATTATCGAAGCTGTCTTGGAAACGCCTGACGCAGAGGGGATGGCGGCCAGGCCGGTGCTGAAGTCAGAAACAGCATCGGGGCAATATACCGACATCCTTGCACCCAATTATGTGTTCTCAACACCTGTCCCAAAAGACATATTAGATTTCTTCCATCATTTTGCAGAGGATATCGTCAGCAGGGACCGCCGCCGTATCGCTGCAAACTATGCACGCGCATACGAACAGGGTCGGGATATTTTTGGTCGAGATATCTTTAACACCTCCTACCCGCTGATGTTTGGCCCCAGTCCGCCCCATCTGGAATATGTTCACATTACCAGGATTCGTGTTGAAAATAACAGAGCTTATTTGAGGGGCACCTTAAAATTTGATTACGTAAATATTTTCGCAGGCCTGAATGGTGTGTGGCCATTGGAAAATTTAATAAGACTGAAGGGTCGCTGGAGATGGCTGGGGTTGCCGGAAAAGACCGCTCTGCTGGATCGCGATGACTATTTTGATGCTGAACTGAGCGAGGAGCACCAACGGTTCGTGGATGACTGTTCCGGTCCGCTGGTTGGGAAATCTTCGTTATTCGGAAAGGATTGCTTTGCTGAGAGTTTCCAATTGGCCGCAGGAGGGAGAAAACTGTTTGCTGAACGCCTCCAACCTTTTCTGCAAGGACGCTCCGGGGTACAACTGCATGTAACGGGGGTGCAACGAAATGGTGCCTCCTACCGGGTGCAAGGTTATATCGATGGCAGCGCGCTGGGTGAACTTCGTTTGCCCGATGACCTGCATATCGTTAAAGAAAATGGTGCCTGGAAATGGCAAGGTGCCATCGATTCAATACAGTCAGAATGAAAGATATTCTAAAAAGCCTTTAAGATGTCGAAATTTCTTATCCACCACTATTTTAATTTTTGCCTGACCGATGCGACTTTGCTTTTCAGGCGACCGGCAGGGCCCTTGCGGTAATCGGCTTTTAGTGACAGGGTTATGCGGTTACAATCTTTTTCAAGCGCCTGAAAGCAGCGATTCACGAGGGCCATCACATCATTCCATTCCCCCTCCACACAGGTGCCCATGGGATTCAGCTCGTAAGGCAAGCCGCTGTCCTGAATCAGTTTGAGAGCGCGGGCGACATACGGGCTCAAACTTTCACCCTTGTCCAACGGAAAAATTGAAAACTCAATGATCGTGCTCATGAAAACCTCCCGATTTAAATTTATCAAAGCATGCGGTTTGAATTGTCTTATTTGACAGGTACTTCCAATTTATTTATACTTCCATCTTTTTAGAATATCATTTCACTGAAGCTGTCAACCCTATCTCTTTCCAATTGAGCACCCTGAGGAGGAAAGCATGCAGGACCTTAGGCCCCAAAATTACCGCATTCATCTGACTCCCGATCTCATGCAGTTAACATTTGCCGGTGAGGTAACGCTTCTGATCGAAGCGCCAAATGCCATCAAGGTGCTGCGGTTAAACATACTCGAACTCGATATTATCGAATGTACGGTCGAACAAAACAGCGATTGGATGGAATGCCGATTTGAAATAGACGCAGAAAAAGAAGAACTGCAAATTCACCTTCCCCAAAAAATGGGCGGCGCCATCCGTGTTCAGGTTCGCTATAACGGTCAGATCAACGACAAGATGGCCGGATTTTATCGCAGCCAATATACCCATTCGGGCAAAAGTGACTTTATTGCCGTGACCCAATTTGAAGAAAGCGACGCCCGCAGAGCCTTCCCGTGTATGGATCACCCTGCTAAAAAGGCGACCTTTGACATCAGCATGGACATCGATAGCGAGCGGGTGGCCATATCAAATGCTACAATCAAACAAGAAACGCCATTGGCCGACGGCAAAAAACGCGTGATCTTCGAACAAACGCCCAAAATGTCCACCTACTTGGTGTTTTTTGGCGTCGGCGCGTTTGAATTTACACAGGACACCGAAGATCCACGGGTGCGAGTGGCCACATTGCCGGGGATGAAGCCCTATGCCAAGTTTGGCCTGGAGTTTGGCCGCAAAGCGCTGGCATTCAGCGAGAAATATTACGGCATCCCCTATCCGCTGCCCAAGATGGATCTGATTGCAATCCCTGATTTTGCGTTCGGGGCAATGGAAAACTGGGGGGCGATTACCTTTCGTGAAAATTTACTGCTACACTATCCAGAGGTGACATCTAAATCAGGCCAGGAGCGCATCTGTGAAGTCATCGCGCACGAAATTGCCCATCAGTGGTTCGGCAATCTGGTGACGCCCGAAGACTGGAAATATCTCTGGTTAAACGAGAGCTTTGCCACCTATTTCGGCTATGGGGTTGTCGCCCATTATCATCCCCAATGGGAAACCTGGCAGCAGTTTCTCTGGGGCAGCACCGGCAGTGCCATGGCGCGCGATGCGCTCCTTGAAAATTTCGCCATCGAGATTCCGGGCGGCGAGCATGTGGTCATCAATGTCAGCACGGCCCCGATTATTTATAATAAAGGGGGTAGTATATTGCGCCAGGTCGAAGGCTATATCGGTGCCGAAAACTTCCAGAAAGGCCTGCAGGACTATCTTAAAACCTATGAATACGATAATGCTGCCAGCCACAACCTATGGGAGGCCTTTGAGCAGGCATCCGAGCAGCCCATCGGTGATATGATGAAAAGCTGGATCGAGCAACCGGGATACCCCGTGATCTCGGTCAAAAAGCAGGGTAACAAACTGCATCTGGCCCAGCAGCGTTTCAGCTATCTGCCAGCAGATTCCGACCAGCAATGGCAGGTGCCGGTAACCATTCAATTTTATTCAGGTACGAATCGTAGCGAACGCTCAACATTTCTGATGAACAGCACCACCCACGAAATCAACTTTCCCAGCCAGGCGCATGCTTACAAGGTCAATGATCAACAAACCGGATTTTACATCGTCCGCTATCAGGATGAGGCCAATCTGGCGGCTCTCGGCCAACGGGTTGCTGATCAAACGCTACCGCCCGAAGACCGCTGGGGTCTGCAAAACGATCTTTTCGCATTGTACAAAAGCGCTGAGGTCGCCTTCACCGCATATCTGGACTTTTTAGCCCACTACCGAAATGAGCGTTCATTTTTGCCGCTGGTCAGCATCTCAAACCACCTGCAACACGCCCATCTGGTATTGGATGCGAAACAACAACACAAAATAGCCTCGCTGGTGCGCCCCTGGTTTGAAGAGGTGCTCAACGATATTGGTTTGGAACCGGATACCGATGAAAAGCATACCACTGCGATTTTAAGGGAACAATTGCTCTGGCATGCGGCGCTGAGCGGATCGGAGAAAGCGAGTGCGTTTGCCGTCCGGCAGTTTGCCCGTTGGATGCAGGGTGAAACGGTCCATCCGGACATCATGAAAAGCGTTTTGCAAATAGCGGCCTTTACAGGCGACCAGCATACATTTGCGTCCCTTCAAAAGCGATTTGAACAATCGATGGTCGAACATGAACGCATGAATATCCTGATCGCTCTGGGCTGTTTTAAGGCAATGGAGCCCCTTGAAAACGCCTTAAAGTACATACTCGATGGGGTGCCGGCCCGCAATAAATTTGTCCCGGTGGTGGCCATGGCCTCCAATCCATATGCTATTCCGCTGTTGTGGGATTGGTACGTGTCGCACCTGGAACAAATCGAACAATTTCACCCGATGCTGTATGAAAGAGTGGTCGCCTCCATAATTCCGGTGGCCGGGATGGAGGACCCACAGGCGGTGAAAAATTTTTTTGCAGATTACATACAAAATACAGACAAAGCCACGGATGTGATCAAGCTATCCCTGGAAAGACTGGAGATCAATATACGCATGCGCGCTTCGAATTAGGTTCAGGGTTGATAAGAGTTTTAGGTGGCGGGTCATAAAAAGGCAGAGCGCATAGCGTAAAGAGCCTTGAGTTAGAAAAATATCATAATTATTAAATCAGAAAGAGGCAAAATTCAGATAAGTTTGGCGCTGATTCTTAATAGGAATCATTCTCATTGACAAGATATACGCTGAAGCGTATACAGAACCCTTTGAAAAAAAAGCCGAAGTGTGGTTGATCGCTGAGACCAAATCTGATATTCACACAAAAATATATCCTCTGCTGTTTCATGGTTGCTAAAAAGGTTCCAATTTCAAAGCATTTTTCTACAAGCACTTACGCCGCATCTCTGTTGGGATCTGAAAATGAAAAGCGGTAAACCTCATCCAACGTTTGACCCTGGGAGATCTTACTAGACATGAATCGGCGAACCTTCCTCAAGATTGCAGGTATGGGTAGCATTTCCCTGGCAGCCGGCTGCAGTCCTTCTGAAAAAAATCTTTTTTCACTCGTACACGCACCGGACGACATGGTCACTGGAAAAGCCACCTGGTACGCCTCGACATGCCGCGAATGCCCGGCCGGATGTGGTATTATGGCCAAAAACCGCGAAGGACGTGTTATCAAAATTGAGGGCAATCCCCTGCATCCCATCAACAGAGGTAAGCTGTGCATGCGCGGCCAGGCTGGCCTGCAGGCCGTCTATAATCCCGACCGCATCAAAACACCGTTGGTCAAAGACAAAACTGGGTGGCAGCCGATCTCATTTGCCAAAGCCCAGTCCATGCTGAAACATAAAACCCGCGATGCTGCTCAAAAAGGATCGGATCGGGTTCGCATGCTGACCGAAGTTGTCGGCAACAGTCAACTGGCGCTTTTTACAGATGCGCTACAAAAATGGAACGCCTCAGCGCCGCTGGTATTTGAACCCTTTGCTTATGAAACCCTGAAAACAGCCAACGAAACCGTTTTCGGACGCAAAGAACTGGTTTCATACCACATGCAGGACGCTGATGTGCTGGTTTCTTTTGGTGCTGATTTTCTGGAAACCTGGCTATCACCGGTTGAGTACGCCCATAAATTTAAAGCCATGCATGCGCTTAAAAACGGTCAAAAAGTACCGTTCTACCATCTGAGCCCGGTTCAGTCCCTGACCGGTGCCAATGCCGACCATTGGGTGCAATGCAACCCCGGCAGCGAATGTGTGCTCGCCCTGGGTCTGGTGCGCCAGGCGCTTGATATTCGCAAGGGCAAGCAGCTGCCAAGGTCCTTCCGTAAATCTATATATCAGGCAACGGCCCCCTACACCCAGGATCGGGTGCTGCAAGCATCGGGCCTGTCGTTGGCACTATACGAAAAACTGGTCATTGAGCTGATGGGTGCCCGCAAACCTTTAGTGCTGGGCACCGATACCGGCGCAGGCGATCTAAAAGGCCTGCAGACCAATGTGGCCGTCAATTTGTTAAACCTGCTGCTCGACCCGGATTTAGCGTTATTGGATTTTAACAATCGCCACCGGGTTGAAATTGCAGCCGCTCGATCCGAAGTGCTGCAATTTTTTGAATCCCTCAAAGCCAATGCGGTTGACGTCCTGATTCTCAACAATACCAATCCGGCCTTTAGTTTGCCGCCCAAAAGCGGCGTGAAAGCGGCTTTAGAGCAGAACGATCTGTTTGTGGTGAGTTTCAGCAATTTCATGGATGAAACCGCTCAGCTGGCGGATTTGATTTTTCCGGTCGCCATGCCCCTTGAAACCTGGGATGAATACGGTGGCTGGCTGGCCGTCAACTCCACGCTGCAGCCTACCATGGGCCGTCTGACCCAGGCGCCCCATATCGGGGATGTCATCCTCAACACGGCTTTTGAAAATGAAAAACCGGCTGAAAATTACAAGACCTATCTGTTTTCCAGGCTGGTGGCCGAAAACAAAATTATGGATGAAAAAGGATGGGTGCGACTCCTCCAGGTGGGCGGTGCGGTGGATTCCACGGCAACCAGCGATTCAGCCGATATTGACCTTAATCCGCAAAAAATATCGGCCTTGCTGTCTCAATCCGTAAAAGCGGATGCCTCAGATCTCACCTTCAGTGCCAAACCGTCCATCCGGTTTTTCGACGGCCGGGGGGCCAACAAGCCCTGGTTGTCCGAAATCGGGGAACCGTTGACACGGATCGCCTGGCAAAGTCCGGTCAGCATGCACCCCGACACGGCCAAAGCGCAAAATATGGCCCAGGGTGACATCGTTCAGATCGAATCGCAATGGGGCCGCCTGGAGGCCCCGGTTTACGTGAACGAATTTGTCCGCCCCGGCCTGCTGGTCATGAACATCGGTCAGGGACATCAGGCATACGGGCGTTATGCCAAGGGCAAGGGCGTAAACCCTCTGACCATCTTGCCGCCTGAGGCAGACAAGGACTCCGGGGGTCCGCTTTTTACAGCCGGTCACATAAAAATCCGGCCGACCGGAAGGACGCAGAAGCTGGCCAATATGTATGGCAGCCGAACCCAGCATGAACGGCCGTTTGCGTTGGCCGTCGGCTTGACAGAACTCAACCAGGGGAAAATGCCCAAACGGGACGGTCTAACCATGGAGGATTTTCCCTTAACGCTGCCGCTGCCGGAAGGATACGACCCTAAACGCGATTTTTATCCACCCCATGATCATGATAAATACCGCTGGGCCATGGCGGTTGATCTGGATCGCTGCATCGGCTGTGGCGCCTGTTCGGCCGCCTGCTATGCCGAAAACAATATTGGCATCGTGGGGGAGGAGCAGGTGCTTGAAGGACGAGAGATGACCTGGCTGAGCGTCGAGCGTTTTCAGGATCCGCATCAAAAGTCAAAGGTCACCTTTATGCCGATGCTTTGTATGCACTGTGATAATGCCCCCTGCGAATCGGTCTGCCCGGTGTATGCCCCGCATCATTCAAAAGAAGG
>JASFJF010000051.1:0-14065 GCA_050122255.1 Desulfobacterales bacterium | reverse complement strand
AGTCTACAGTCTGTATGAAATCAACCGCTAACTAAAAACCATGTGTTTACGTTAGGTTATGCTGCTAAAGGCTGCCCGCTCAAATCCAACGGTGCAGGTAAAACCATACAGTAAAAAAACACTTAAGAAGAACCTGTTTTAAAAATTAATAACAATAACAAATTGTTATGGATACTGCGATCACTTTGGCATCCCACTTGCTTTTATCAATAGCAACCGAAAAGGAGGTGAGCATTTTGCTGAAAAAAACCCTGACCATTATCCACATTTCGCGCTGGCTTATCGCCGTTTTTGTCATCTGTGTTGCCGGTGTTGCCGCGATACCCTTCGAAAAAGACAATCGCACGACCCGGATCGCGAAAGGAACCATCATTAGTCATAATATCCGTTCGATTACGATGGGCTCACAAAAACACCCCGGCCATATCTTAACACTGAGCACCAATCCTAAAGGTGAACGACCGGCCTTGCGGTCGGGAGATCAGGTTATTGTTGAATACAGTCAGGATTACATCATTCAAGCGATCATAAAAAGGGGGTTGCCCTCATCCCGATCGGCTGGGGCAGCCCCCCGAGCATATCTTTTAGGACAAAACCATACAAATCGGCCACAAAAAAGATACGCTTTTTAAGCGCTTGGTATTTATAATAATTATACCGTTTAAGCCGGTAGCAGACTGCATGCCTGTAACAAAATTTATACGAAACCAGACGGCTCCGCAGCGGTAAAACTAAAAAATAAATAAATATCAATAAGATAAACAGACCAGACCTGTATGGCACAGCCCTTGCTCTTTCAAATATCGGTATCGAAGGGATCCATAAAAATCGTTGCGTTTGGTTAAGCCAGGCGAATCCGGTAATCGAATCGATCCTGACATTTGAAATGGGCTGTCAGACAGCAAATCAACCCGCATGGAAAGGAGGTGCACTTTAGCGGGGGAGATAGCGTTAATTTGGAAATCATATCAAATCCATTTATTGTAACTCTAAACCAAAAAGGAGAAAACCAATGCGTCAACTTATATTAAATAAGCCCGTTTCAATGTTGATCATTACCCTGTTTGCCATTTCTTTTGCAGCTGTTAGCGTTTCTCAGGCTGGAAGTCACGCTGGAACAATGAAAGGTGAAGTGGTTTCGGTGGACCCAAATTCCGGCATGCTGGAAGTTATGAGTCCGGAAGGCAAAACCATCATGCTCAATGCCGGACAAAAAATTGAGGACCTGAAAACCCTGCAAAAAGGTGATCAGGTAATGATTGAATACGATAAGGACAAAAATATTAAATCAATCAACAAGGAAGGCTAGTCCTTGCCTTTCTTTCAATGGGATAAAGGGGGCCTGCAAGGCCCCTTTTATCCTGATTCCGGCAGCCCGGGATCAGACTAACTGCCAATCCCTTCACGGATCCGTCTGCATACCCTCTTATTTGCGCTTACACCACATCTTACTTACAAAAATGAAACTAACCATCTTTAAACGATTAACTTTTGGCTATGCAGCCATTTTATTGCTGGTTGTGTTTCTGGGCGTTTATGTGACCCTAAAGCTCAATCAACTCAATGGTCTCAGCCGTGAAATTGCAACCGTGCACGTGAACCGCTTGACATTGACAGAGCATTTTTTGGATAAGCTCTTTTCCCAGGTCACTTTCGAGAAAAAATATCTCATCTCCCGGGACGCTGATTTTTTAAAAAAATTCTGGGAAATGCAGCTTCAGATATTTGATGATATCCGCAAACTGGAAGCGTTGCCGGATACAGTAGAAAATAAGAATCTGTTCAGCCAAATCCAGACCGATTATGGCCAATTTTTATTACTGTTCAGAACTGAAATCGAAGCGCTGAAAGACAATCCAAACTACCCGCGTCTCAAGTTCCAGCAACAGAAAGATCATCTGGTTGATCAAATCAATCAGCGCCTCAAACAAATGATTCACATCAGCCGTTTGCAGCGCGATAAAAAAATAAATACCTCCAGCCATATCAGCTCCCGAGTTTTACAGGTAACAACGATATCCGCCGCACTGGCCATCCTGCTGGGATTGCTCATTTCCTTTTATAACACGCGCAGCATCAATCGCTCGATTGTACGATTGCAGAAGATGACCAGGGAAATTGCCAAAGGTAAATTTGAAGAAATTGATAATATTGCCTCACCACCGGAAATCAAGGAGCTGGCAGATGACTTTAACCTGATGTGCGAGCGCCTCAGGGAACTGGATGAGATGAAAAAGGACTTTATCGACCATGTTTCCCACACCCTGCGAACGCCGCTGACCGCCATGAAAGAAGCCAGCCGGATGCTCATGGAAGGCACTTATGCCGATGTTCCGACCAAGCAAAAGGAGTTGCTGGCCATTACGCAAAAAGAATGCGAACGCTTGATTGATTCGGTGAACCGTATCCTGGATCTTTCCCGTATGGAAGCTAAAATGATGGATTATCAACTAAAGCGCGGTTTATTGTTTCCGGTAATCCAGCAAACGGTTTTAAAACTGGCGCCGATCGCCCAACGAAAAAAAATCGATCTTGAATTAAGACCGTCGCCCAACCTGCCGGCTGTCAAAATGGACGAAGAGCGGATTGCCCAGGTCATGGAAAATCTGATCGGCAATGCCCTAAAATTTTCTGCTTCCGGCGGAAAAGTGATCATTGACGCTTCTTTGAAAAACCAGGAACAGCATTGGATCGAGGTTTGTGTAGCTGACAGGGGTTGCGGCATTCCGCGAGAGAATATGGGAAAAATATTTGATCGATTTCAACGCATTGACGGCGGACGAAAAACCCCTTTGGGAACGGGCCTGGGATTGTCGATTGCCAAGCACATCGTCGCCGACCATGGAGGTAAGATATGGGTACGAAGCAAACCCGGACAGGGCAGCAGCTTTTACTTTTCGTTACCTGTCTCCTGATATGGGCTCTGACGGCCACGGGATGCCTGCACCGGCCGCCACAGCCATACGGTGAAAAAGAGTTGCTGGAGGCCAGGAAACGATTTGCCACGGGCGATTACCGCAATGCCCTTGCGATAAATCAGCGTGTGCTGGCTCAGGATCCGGCAACCCTGGCGGATCAATCGCTTTTTCTAATCGGCATGGTCTATGCGCACCCGGACAATCCAGACCGGGATATCCAAAAAGCGCTGCAATCCTTTCAAAGCATCATCGACCGCTATCCCGCAAGTCGCCTGCAACCGGAAGCCCATTTGTGGTTGGCTGTGCTGGGACAACTCAGAGCCCAGGAAGGTCAGATACGGTTTCTGACCCAGCGCAGTGCCTCCCTGGAAAAGAGGCTAAAAATCCAGAAAAAGGAAATAAGCCAGCTAAAGGACCAACTGGAAAAATTAAAGCACATCGATATTCATATGGAAGAAAAAAAGCGAGAAACCATACCGCAGGCCGAAGAACTAAAGGAAAAAGGAAATGGAGAAAATTCTGGTAGTTGATGACGACCCCAGCATTCTTAAAGTTATCCGTATGCGATTGGAAGCTCAGGGATACCGAGTGACCACCGCTATTGAAGCACAAAAAGCAGTCGCGCTGGCAGCAGAAAATACCTATGATGCCGCTTTGCTCGATCTGAAACTCAAAGGTGAAAACGGCATTTGCCTGATGCAGGACTTACACCAGATACACCCGGAAATGCCGGTCATCATCCTGACGGCCTACGGCACGATCAAAAGCGCCGTGGCCGCCATCAAAAAAGGGGCCTATAGCTATTTAACCAAACCCTTTGACCACGAGGAGCTTTTGTTGCAGACCCGAAACGGTCTTGAACGCGGCCGGCTCACAAAAGAAGTCAAGAACCTTAAAAAAATTGTCAAAGAACGCTATGGCTTTGAAAACATTATTACCAAAAGTGAGAAAATGGAATCGGTTCTAGACCAGGTTGCCCATGCCGCAGAGTCGGATGCGAACGTGTTTATTGAAGGCGAAAGCGGCACCGGAAAGGAATTGATCGCCAGAACACTTCATTTGGCCAGTTCGCGAAAAGATGGGCCATTTGTAGCCATTAATTGTGCGGCCATACCGGAAACCCTGCTGGAAAGCGAGCTTTTCGGCTACCAAAAAGGTGCCTTCACAGATGCCGCCCGGAATAAAAAGGGACTTTTGTCGCAGGCCCATCAGGGTACCTTTTTTCTGGATGAGATTTCGGAAATGGCGCTATCGATGCAGGCCAAGTTCTTACGGGTGCTGCAGGAGAAAGAATTTTATCCGATTGGTGCTCAAAAGACAGTTAAAGTCAATACCCGCTTTATTGCCAGCTCAAACAGAAATCTGGAGGCAGAGGTCAAAAAAGGCGCCTTCCGCGAAGATCTCTTTTACCGGATTCATGTCATCGTCATACAATTGCCCCCCTTGCGCCATCGAAAAGATGACATTCCCCTGCTGGCAAATTATTTTTTGAACAAATACGCCCGTGAGACGCGAAAAGATATCATCGGCTTTAAACCAACCGCCATTCAAAAATTGATGCTACACGACTGGCCGGGTAACGTGCGGGAACTCGAAAATACGGTGGAGTGCGCGGTGGCGCTGGCCACACAGAATATCATCTCGGAAGATGCGCTCCTGGCGGATCAGACGGCCGCTGAAGGAGGACCGCAATCGTTAAAAGATGCCAAAGAGGAATTTGAAAAAAATTACCTGATTCAACTGATTGAGCTTACGCGCGGCAATGTCAGCCAGGCCGCTAAACTGGCGGGTAAATACCGCGCGGATTTATATCAGCTGTTAAAAAAATACGATATTAAGGCGGCCGATTATCGCAGGGCGCCTTGAAGGAAACACCGCCGGCGGCCTCATCCATCAAAAGTCAACTGCCAGCTGTGGAATCTTTACTCGCCCCGGCATTTACTCCATAAAGCCACCGACGCTACCTGAAACTTTACTTTCGCGTACTTTTCAGACAATGCCGTTTGCTTCAAAATAGACAAACCAACGCAGCGGTTATATATTTTATGCTTATATGCATCCTCATTTCCCCAGAGCAGCTCAAGGAAATCGAGACCCGGTCCGATGTTTGACAACTACGAGGGTGCATATGAGCGCCGACATCAATTATATTGACATTTACAGCCATGGCGCAGACACAAAGGGCAAAGGAGACATATGATGAAAGCCATTAAACTGGCGACCATGAATTGCAAGCAGGTCCGTAAAGAAATCGGTGATTTTGTTATCGACATCGTGCAGCACGCTAAATCCAGCGGCTGTGTGATCGGATTGTCCGGGGGCGTGGATTCGAGCACGGCGGCAGCACTGATCAAACATGCTTTTGATCGCTATAATGCCAAACGCGCAAAAGATCAGCAGACGCTGGAGTTAGTAGGCTATATTCTGCCATCGAGTGTAAATGTGTCTCTGGACGAAACCGACGCCGTCTGGGTGGCCAAACATCTGGGCTTGCGCTATGAAATCCACAGCATCGAAGCCTTGGTAGAATCGTTCAAATCGACCAATCCGGAAGCATTGGAAAATAAATTTCACAAGGGTAATATGATCTCCAGAATCCGCGCCAATGTACTGTCAACCAAAGCAGCAACGGAGAATAAAACCCTGGCCGGCACCGGCAATCGTGATGAAGATTTCGGCATCGGCTATTATACGCTTTTCGGGGATGGCGCTGTGCATTTCAGCCCTATTGCCGGTTTGCCCAAACGGCTTGTGCGTGAAATGGCCACTTTTTTGGGCTTGGATGCGCAGATTATCCGGCGCGAGCCTACAGCCGGTTTAGAACCAGATCAAAGCGACTTCAAAGACCTGGGGTATGATTATGATGTGGTTGAACTGGTCACCGAAGGCCTGGAGCAGGGTTACACTAAAGATGAGCTGATCAGACACGCGCAAATTGTCCCGCTGATTGAACAGCAAATTCAACAGTATCAATCCGTTTACGGCACCAAAAAGTTTGACGCGGTTAAAGACGTGATTGAAGATGTGTTCAACCGCCATCAGCAGGCCAAAAACAAAATGAGAATCATCCATCCGCCAACTCCCCGGATCACATTATCGTATGAACAAAACGTGTCTTAAAAATACATCTAATAGTAGATCATCATGCTGGGAAATAAAGTCGGCTATCTGCAAAAAAAAGCTAAAGTTCAGCTTAATTTGGCAGATAATAATATCGGGGAGATTTTGATTTTTCCGGTATGGTTCTGCAAGCCGCAGAATTCAAATAGCCCCGTAGCAGTGCAGCGTTCAGCGTGTGGATAATGGATCCACTATTTTTTGCCAAGCCTGGGGGGCTTTGATGTGTAAGAACATTATCCGTTTTGTCTCGATAGTGCTCATCGTCACTTTCACCTCTTCGTTGGTTGGCTGCAATTCGATTCCTGTGCCGGAGGAAAAAAAATCTTACATCGGAACCTGGCAGGGTGTCGGCTTTCATCTGATCATAACCGTCAACGGCGGTGTTGATTACCGCCGGGTAAGGGGAAATCGTTCAACGAAAATTTCCGGCCCCTTGAAAAACTTCAAAGGCGATGACTTTACCGTCGGCGTGCTGTTTTTCACAACAACCTTTGAAGTTCATCAACCGCCATACCTGGATGGCGACGACTGGTACATGATCATCGACGGTGTCGAATTGAAAAAAGTCGCCGGACCCCTTACCTGATTGTTTCAATCGCCATTTCCTTCCTCATTATACGGCGCTTGCAGTGGTAGAATGACCCCAAATGCTTTATATTCTTTGTGCGGCCGGCAGTATTTTTCCCGGCCAGGAATTCACGCTGATTCACATATCATAAAGGAGCAAAAAAATGCGCTTGATGAAAACGGGACTGGTGGTTCTCTTGGGATTTTTACTGCTTGCATGTGTTACGGAATCCGGGCCCCGCTTCAACAGTTTGCGGGCCGCAGATCAGCAAAGAGTCCAGCAGCAATTAGAAAATAACGCGTCTGCATACAAGATTTACTATATTCCGCAACATGCCGTTTTATTCGACCCCATGGATGACAATAACACCCTGAAGGTCAGCGGACGCTGGACAAAGGTGGGCAATCAAAAGACCTGGATCGAAATTTTGCGGCAAAACACCCAGAGCTCTGACAATTTTTTGGGTGTCTGGCTGGGTTCAAGATCCGGTTTTCTTGAAATCATCGGACCCGATGAACAGCTTTTCGGTTATCTGGTGCATGAAAAAATGGATCTGGTGGCGTTTAAAATTATCGACCGCAATACGATGCAAATCTTTTACTCACCGCAAAGAACCGAAGGACCCTAGCGCTTGTTATGCCAACCTCTTTCTGATCAACCTTCCCAATTCAGTCACCGCCGCTTCGATTTCGGTCTCGCTGGACTGGGAATAGGACAGTCGAAAGGTGTGGGCTCCGCTGCCGTCTATGAAGAAGGGTTCACCGGCCACAAAGGCCACGTTGTGCTCTATGGCTTCGGCCAGAAGACTCGAGGCATCAAGTGTTTGGGGCAAATGAACGAATATAAAAAACCCGCCGTCCGGTCGATTCCACCGAACCTGTTCAGGAAAATTGTCCGCCAGTTGCGCCAGCATAAAATCCCGTTTGCGCTTGTAGTGCTGATTGTTGAGCTGAACACGCTTTGCCCACAGCCCGCTCCGGATAAATTCCAATAAAATATATTGGGCCAGGCTGTTGGTGGCAACGTCAACAAATTGTTTGGCCACCACCATTTTTCGAATCATTTCAGGAGGACCGATGGTCCAGGCCACGCGCAAACCGGGGGCAAATGTTTTCGACATCGAGCGCATATGCACAACCCGACCATAACGATCCAGGGCAATAATCGGCGGAATATGATCACCTTCAAACCGTAAGTCACCATAGGGATCATCTTCAAAAATAACCAGATCATACATCTCTGCCAGTTCAACGAGATGTCGCCGGCGCTCAAATGATAATGTGGTTCCGGTCGGGTTCTGGAAGTTGGGTATGACATATACGCCCTTGGCCCGTAGACCTTTCTTTTTTAATTGTTGTAACCGATCTTCCAGTTGTCGGGTATCCAGCCCCTCTTCATCAATAACCACTCCCTGCAGTTCGCCGCAGGCGGCCATGACGGCTCCGGTTCCCCCGAAATAGGTTGGAAGGCCCACCAAAACGAAGTCATCGGGGTTGATGAGCACCCGGCAGGCCAGATCCATCCCCTGGGCCGAACCGGCCGTAATGACAATGTGATCCAGATCGCATGCAATGCCGTATCGATCTGTTGCCAGACGGGCAAGTTCCTGCCGCAATTCTGTCACCCCCTCGGTTGTGCCGTATTGCAGGGCTTTAGCCGCCTTATTTTTAAGCAGTTTGTTGGTAATGCGAATGATATCTTCACCCGGGAAAACCGCTGGATCCGGCCAACCGCCGGCCAATGATCTCATACCCGGTGAATCGACCAGTTTGTTAATTTCACGGATGGCTGACGGTACTGCACAGCAGGCACTTTTAGAGTACAGATGTTGTAGGCTTGACGTTGACATAATGAGCCTCGATGCGGGATTAGCTTCTTAAACAGCGCAGGTTCGCCAGATCTTCGGCATAACCGTAAAGGTGTAATCCTTTACTTTCAACAACCATCTGGCCGTCCTCAACACCTATTTCGGCTGCCATGTATTCTTTTAGGTTTTGAATAGCGGCCAGGTTAGCGGGAAAGCCGTTCCATAAATCCCAGGAACGAAAATAAACAAAAAAGTTAAGGCTGTTATTCTGAATACGGGTATCAATCGACCGCAGGCAGGGAGGATCCAGCAAGGTTAGATCAGAAGGGTGTGCAACTTGAAGCACCAGTTGATTATTGCGCTCGCCAAACTTACGATAGGTGTCGATGACCCATTCGATCTGGTTCAAGTACAGTTGGCCTTCGTCTTCAAAAACAATTTTGCCGTCAACTTCACGTTGGTCAATAATTTCACTATTGGATGTTTGCCACCAGTGCAGTTTGTCGCCCGATAGCGGAACGCGCGTCAAACGCTCACCATAGGTATAAGACTCACCGGGTTCTTTGCGTGACGACATTAAATACTCGATATAGGCTCGGTCATATCCGGGTCCGCCATAAATATAGTCGTGCTCCACAGGATTGGGTATGCCGCAGGTCGGCGGAATATCCGGAATCAGGGGGTGGGTTCCGGGATATTTAACGTGACCCATAAAATAATCATATTCCAGGCGGGTTTGGCCTTCATATGATCCCCGATCAATGATAAATCGCTTGCCACGATCGAGAATATCGTGCACCGCCTGAAACCATAGATCCGGCAAATCCCGGGCATCAATTTTATGGATATCCATGGTTGATCCAACCTATATATCCAGCGTGCTGACTTCCAGGGCATTACTCTGAATAAACTCTCGGCGGGGCTCAACGGCTTCGCCCATCAGAATGGTAAAAATTTCATCGGTACCGACGACATCTTCTACTTTAACCTGCATCAGATTTCGTTTTTCCGGATTCATGGTGGTTTCCCAAAGCTGTTCCGGATTCATTTCGCCCAGACCTTTGTACCGCTGAATAGTGATGCCCTTTTTACCATCACGCATGAATATATCCAGCAATTCCGTCTTGTCTTTGGCCGTCTGGGGTTCTGTTTTTTTATCTCTATCTATGTTTGCAACTGTAAAGGGCGGAAAATCATATTTTACGATATTTTTACTGAGGTTCAGGCTGTGCTGGTAATCATTGGAATAAATTAAGCCGCGGCCGATTTTAACAGAACTGGAAGATTTACCGATCAATTCGGATAACAGATCAGCCTCCATGGCGGTCTGCCCGTTTACTGTAATTTCAAAAACCTTGCGCTCTTCGCTGAAATTCATTTTATCGACCAAATAGCCTTTTTGAATCAATTTCTCGCGTAATTGAGACATGCGTTTTTCATCTTGTAAAAAAGTTTTATTGGCGACGTTTTCTTTGATCAGCAGCTCAACAAGATGATCCGGAATCCCGCGATTTTGAAGGTGCTCCAGAATGGCATAATATTCTGCTATGCCGGTGATCAACATAAACAAATTGTGCCCGGATAATTTTTGTTCGCCTTTTTTAAATAACAACTCGCGATTGTTGCAAATTTTCTTAAGAACAAAATCGTTTAATTCAGACTCACTGTTTAGATAGTTTTCACTTTTTTTACCTTTGCCGACTTTAAAAAGAGGCGGTTGGGCGATGTAGAGATATCCTTTTTCGACCATTTCAGGCATCTGCCGGTAAAAAAAGGTCAGCAGCAACGTGCGGATGTGGGAACCATCCACATCCGCGTCCGTCATAATAATCACTTTGTGATACTTAATTTTATCGATATTGTATTCTTCTTTGCCAACTCCGGTCCCTAACGCCGTGATGATGTTTTTTATTTCCTCGCTGCGCAAAATTTTATCAAAACGCGCCTTTTCAACATTTAAAATTTTGCCCTTTAATGGTAAAACCGCCTGATACTTACGGTCCCGGGCCTGTTTGGCAGAACCACCGGCCGAGTCTCCCTCGACGATAAAGAGTTCCCGCTCGGCCGGATCTGACGATTGACACTCCGCCAGCTTTCCTGGCAAGGTGGCATCGACCAAGGCACCTTTGCTGCGGGCCAGATCGCGTGCCCGCTTAGCCGCATCGCGAGCGCGGGCCGCATCGACTCCCTTGGCAATGATTTTTTTAGCAACCGCGGGGTTCTCTTCAAAGAAAGTGCTTAATTTTTCATTGACCAGGGATTCAACAATTCCTTTAACTTCACTGTTGCCCAATTTGGTTTTGGTCTGCCCCTCAAACTGCGGATTGGTAATGCGCACACTGATAATAGCGGTCAGACCCTCCCTTACATCGTCACCGGTGATTTTTGCCTGTAAATTCTTGGGCAGATTTCCGTTGGAAGCATATTGGTTGATGGCACGGGTTAATCCGGATTTGAATCCGATGAGATGGAAACCGCCTTCGGTGGTGTGGATATTGTTGGCAAATGAAAAAATTTTCTCCGTATAAGTATCATTATACTGGATGGCAACTTCAATTTGAATGTCGCTTTTGGTGCCTTCCATAAAAATTGGCATTTTGTGAAGGGCACTATGACGACGATTGATATGCTTTACAAAATCGATAATACCGCCTTTTTGGTAAAATTCTTCTTTGGTGTCGCTGCGTTCATCTTCGATAATAATTTTGAGGCCTTTGTTTAAGAAGGCCAGTTCTTTTAGGCGCCGCACCAGGACATCATAACTGAATTCTGTGATTTTAAAAATTTCCGGGTCCGGTACAAAATGCACCATGGTTCCATTTTTGCGGGTTTTTCCTTTTTGGGTTAGTTCACAGGTTTTCTTGCCTCTTTCGTATGACTGATAATAGCGCTTGCCCTCGGCATAAATTTCAACCTCCAGAAAACTGGACAGCGCATTGACCACCGAAACTCCGACACCATGCAGGCCACCTGAAACTTTATAGGAATGATTGTCAAATTTGCCGCCGGCATGCAGTTTGGTCATGACAACTTCAACGGCCGGAATTTTTTCTTTTTTATGAATACCAACCGGTATTCCACGGCCGTTGTCGAGCACGCTAACACTGTTGTCATCATGGATGGTGACGATGATCTGGCTGCAATAGCCGGCCATGGCCTCGTCAATGCTGTTGTCCACGACTTCGTAAACCAGATGATGCAAACCGGCGACATCCAAGTTTCCAATGTACATTGCCGGCCTCTTGCGGACTGCTTCCAGGCCTTCCAATACTTTAATATCATCTTCAGTATAATTGTTTTTTTTGATATTTTCTTTCATATTCGCATCGGCATTATGACACTTAAATAGGTTTTATCTTTTTGGCTTTCGATTAAACACGGTTTTTCCTCATCAATAATATGTAAAACAACCTTATCTTCATCAATCACATTCAGGGTCTCAATAAAAAATTTGGGATTAAACATAACGGTAATCGGGTCCCCGTCGTATTTTATCACCATGTCTTCTTTTGATTCTCCGATATCGGGATTGGTAGAGGTTATCAATAGTTGATTCTTTTCAAAATTAAATATAACACCCTTATAGTCTTCGGAACTTAAAATAGACATGCGTTTGAGCATCATCAAAAAGGGGTGGCGCTCCATCAGAATCGAATGACCGCCTTTTTTGACGATAATATCGTCGTATTCGGGAAAATCGCCTTCCAACAGCAGAAGAATCAAGGTTTCCGCATCCTTTTGAACGATAAAATTGTTGTCTTTTATACCAATTTTCACCGGACCTTCGGTATCCAGAAACTTACTGACTTCAATAAGACCTTTTTTAGGAATAATAACATTTTCCCCGGACGGTAGTAGAGCATCTTTTGCAAATAGGCTATCCACTTTTGAAAGGCGACTGCCGTCGGTGGATACAAACCGAAAACATTTGTTCTGTTCGTCCTGGATTCGCTCGGCATACACGCCGGTAATATGGGCGCGCTTATCATCACTTGCACCGCTGACGACCACCGCCCGTTCGATCATTTTGTTTAGCTGACCGGATTCAATTTCAAAAAATTCAATGGCCTCTATTTTGGGAATTTCCGGAAAATCGTCCGGATTCAATCCAACGATATGATATTCAATATTTTTATTGCCAATTTCAATCCAGTGATTTTCAACTTCATTAAAAAAAATGTCTTCCGTGGGGAAATCTCTCACAATTTCGTACAATTTTCTGGCATTTATGGCAATTATTCCTTCTTTTTCAATTTTGGCCGTATAAAATCCCTCAAAACCGGTTTCAAGATCTGTGGCTGAAATCACCAATCCTTTTTTTGCTGTTTTTATCAATACATTGGTGGTTATCGCCAGATTCGTTCGACGACCCGTTAAACCCTGTACTTTTGATAAAACAGGAAGCAAGTCCCTTTTCGTGATGGATGCTTTCATCATATATTCCTTATTATAAAGTCTATTAAGAAAATAAAAATAAATAGGAGATGTTTATAAATTTAATAAGTTTTTAAGAATATGAATTAATGCATAAAAAGTAAAAAAAGATTGCTGACAATTCTTATTATTTTAACCCAATAAATAGATTGATGTGATCATATTTTTTCAGGTGTTGATAACAAACGACTTATCAACTACCTATAAGCAGTTTATTATCAAAAACCTGTTGAAAAAAGCAGAAAACAGATACTCCTTAAAAAAACAATAAATTCATATTCTTAAATAAATTTTGGATTAACTAAGTTAGGATCGATACCACTTTTTTATCAAGGCGGTATCGCGTTTTTCCCACTGGTTCGATAGCCGGTATTTGATAAAGGTTTTATACAATTTTTCTATAAATTGCAAGATCTTATCGTAAAGAAAGATTTTTTCCAAAATAAAGCCTTCCATGTCGTCCGAACTTTTCGGCGCTGCAATTTTCGGTGTTTTCATACGACTTAGATTGAGGCTCTCGCCTTTTAATGTGAATTGCCATTTTTGTTGGGCGGATCGGTAGATCAAGCTCAGTTCAGCTACCAAAGCGCCCTTCTGCAGGGCCAGCATCGCTTCTTCGAGGCCGGCATTCTCACCCTTGATGGTAATGCGTTCAAGCGTCTTTTTATGCCGTTTTTCAAGAACAATCCGGTTTCCGATTTCCAGGGAGGTTATATCCGGATCAACCTGTCTGAGAATCTTCGGATCCTGATCAATCACGAACCACAACCATGTTAAAAATTCTTCACCCAAAAATTTAAATCGATTATAGGCAACAGCAATATCCAACATGGTATTTATTCTTTATCCTGTAAACGGGGTTCGGGTGAGTTCAAGAAGAATATCTTTTTCCGTATCTTTTAGATCAGCGGAATAGTATGCCGCCGTATAGGGAATTATTCGAATCAGCGTTAAATCAAATGATCGCAGGAAAAGCGTTTCCAATTCCTCGTTGGCTACCTTGAGATTGGAAAAAAACCACAAAAAAGCATCCTCATAATTCCAGATAATGTCAAACAAATAAGGCGTCGATGGAATCTTTGCATGCAGGCGATCCATGACCTCTTCCTGAATACGCTCTCTTTCGCTACGGGACAAATAGGGTCGACCGCTTTCAGCCAAACGCTTTTCTGATTCGATGACCACATGTTTTTTTACCAATTTGGCAGGCACGGTTTT
>JASFJF010000050.1:0-14146 GCA_050122255.1 Desulfobacterales bacterium | reverse complement strand
TATTCCCGATCAGGTCAAAATTTCCCGAATCTATCAACCCAATAAGAAGAATCGTAGCATCTATGATGGCTTATACCGCCAGTTTTTAGAGCTGTATAAACGCAATCGGCGAATCTTCAAACGCCTGAATTGAAGCCATTTGCTGAACACGTGACTCGACGAACAGATGCTCCAACGGAAATCATAAATGTCGCCGATCAAAGATGGGTGAGCACGAATGGATTTTAAAAAACTGAACGCAGGCTTTATCGGGAGGCTAAATCCCCGAATTGCGACCTGGCTTTTTAACCGGCTCAAAAACCTGCCGGTAGTCGAGCGAAAGGTAGAGCAAGCATTGGACAACCTGCTGGACGATCTTGAAGCGGTCGTTAAGCCCTATCGGCAGAAATTTGATACCCATACCACCATACCGGACACGGGCTGCCAAGCGTCAGCCATCTTAGAGGAAATGCAAGCGCTGTCTGATCTGGAGCAGTCTAAATGGAAAGACGGCTATGCCTCCGGTGCCGTTTACCATGGCGATGCAGCCCATATTGATTTTTTAAACCAGGTCTACATGTTAAACTCCCAGAGCAACCCCCTGCACACCGATATATGGCCCAGCAGTGCCAAGTACGAATCAGAAATTGTGTCCATGACTGCCGGGATGTTAGGTGCTGATCCGCAGGCGACCGCTGCGGATTCGGATCGGAAAATTTGTGGCGTCTTAACATCCGGCGGCACCGAAAGTATCTTACTGGCAATCAAAACGTATCGTGATTGGGCTCTCGAGAAAAAAAATATCACTCGGCCAGAGATGATCGTTCCCATCAGCGCACATGCAGCCTTTGATAAAGCGGCTGAGTATTTTAAGATTAAAATCAAACGCATCCCAGTGGACGCCGATTATCGGGCCGATGTGGCGGCAGCCCGCAACGCCCTCACGCGCCATACCATTGCCCTGATCGGATCGGCACCTTGCTTTCCATACGGCGTTGTGGATCCCATCGAGGAGCTGTCTGAGATGGCCAGAGAAAAGGGCATCGGATTTCACACCGATGCCTGCCTGGGGGGCTTTGTTTTGCCCTGGGCCGAACAATTGGGATATGCGGTCCCGTTGTTTGATTTCCGATTGCCCGGGGTGACCTCGATTTCGGCCGACACACATAAATACGGCTACGCGGCCAAGGGAACCTCCGTCATCTTATATCGCAATGCGGAATTGCGCCGCTATCAGTATTTTACGACCACTGAATGGCCTGGCGGGCTGTATTTTTCAGCCACTTTTGCCGGTAGTCGACCGGGCGCTTTAAGCGCCGCCTGTTGGGCCGCAATGGTCAAAATCGGTAAAGACGGTTATTTAGCGGCCACCCGGAAAATATTGGAAGCTGCTGCCAGAATAAAAAAGCGGATTCAAGATATTCCCGAAATTTACATCCTGGGAGATCCATTATGGGTCGTCGCTTTCGGTTCCAGGACATTAGATATCTATCAGGTGATGGATCATCTATCCGAAAGGGGCTGGAGTCTAAACGGCCTCCACCATCCCGCCTGCTTCCACTTGTGTGTGACTCTACGGCATACCCAGCCGGGAGTAACCGAACGATTTATCAATGATTTAAAGTCAGCAGTTGATAAGGTGCGTCAGAATCCCGAATCATCCGGAAAGATGGCGCCCATCTACGGTTTAGCCGCCAATCTGCCGGTGCGCAGCCTGGTGGGAGATTTATTAAAGCGGTACATAGACCTGCTCTATAAACCCTAAAACGGGTCTAAAAAGGATCGCCTACTGTCCGAGGGCGCGGTGTTCTTGGCAGGGCCTGGGGCCCCTTTCGGCGCCTGCATAAAATACTCGCGTACTATCTTGTACGCTCCGTTTTTGCGCCGAATTACGCCTACCCCTCGAACAGGATTCAACCCTTTTTAGACCCGTTTACATTTTCAATGATGGGCAGCGACTTTACAAACACAAATCAAAGGGGTTTTTATCTTACTTTGTCAAGCACCAAAAGAATCATATCGCCGGTCAGAAATGACTTGCCTGAATCCAGTCTGGCCTGAAAGTCGCGGCTAATTCATCCGGTTTGACCAAATTCAAGACACAACTCGTCCCAGCATTAAAGTATTTATGCCAAAGGGCCGATATATATGCCAGATTCCGGGTTGTTCGAAAATATGCGGCCAACACGGCTGCCAATCAGGGGCACCCCTTGCGGAACGCCAAAGCCTCACCAGCGCGGCAGGTGATCCCTAATTGAGGACTATTTTCAGGATGAAAGACCTTAAGAGCCAACAATTTGGCAAATACCAGCTGCTTCAAAAAATTGCGGTGGGCGGTATGGCTGAACTGTATCGCGCCAAAGTAACCGGCGATCACGGCTTTGAGAAGCGCGTTGCAATCAAAAAAATCCTACCGCACCTCTCCGATGAAGACAATCTGGTCAAAGCGTTTATTGATGAAGCCAAACTTGCTGCCCTGCTTCAGCATGAAAACATCATACAGATTTATGATTTTGGCAGTATTGACGATGAATATTTCATTGCCATGGAATTTCTTTTCGGCAAAGATTTACGCAGATTGATCCACAAGCTCAGAAAAAGTGGCAGCCCGTTGGATCTTGAAAGCACGCTTTACATTGTTTCGCGCATCTGTGCCGGGCTGGATTACTCCCATAACCTGCGAGATCTGCAAGGCAATCCCCTGAATATCATCCATAGAGATATCAATCCCCAAAATATCTTTTTGACTTATGAAGGGCAGGTGAAAATCATTGATTTCGGCATCGCCAAAGCTGCCAGTCATAACAGCACGACCCATGACGGTCTGATTAAAGGCAAAATTGCCTACATGTCACCGGAGCAGGCCATGGGGAACGACTTCGACCACCGCTCGGACATCTTTTCCACCGGCATCATCTTCTACGAACTGCTGGCCGGTCGGCGCATGTTTGAAGGCGAGACCATGCATATTTACAGCCAGGTGCGAAAGGCGCGCTTCACACCTTTGAAAGATCTGCGACCGGATCTTCCTGATAAACTATATGCCACTGTTGACCGGGCGCTAGCGAAAGAACCCGACGACCGCTACCAGACCTGCGGCCAAATGCTGGCCGACCTGGAGGAATGTATATTTAAGCTGGCGTTGCGGCCCAATAGCCGAAGCTTTGCCGATTTTATCAAAAATTTTTTCAAAGAAGAATTTAACGTAGAAGAAAAGGCTCTGTGGACCCGCAAGCAGGTTGAAAGCACCCTGCCGCCCCTGGCAAATCGTGCCTCCTCGGGCGATAATGATAATACCGGGAGTACCGTTTTTCTTCAGGAAACCCGACCGGCACCCGCATTTCAAAAAACCATCTGGCGCTTTACCCCGGCTGCGGTGATGTTCATGTTGAGTATTGTTTTCAATCTCAGTCTGGCAGAATTGCCGTTTACCCCCTCAGACCGTTCGGTTGCGGCACATTCGCTTACCCCAACGACGACAAAGCCGGTAACGAATATTACCGGTGAACAAATTAAAACCGCCCGGCAGGCACTTGAGGCCAAGCAATTTACCTCGGCAGTGGCGCTGTTTGAGTCAATACTGGCAGCGGAGCCCTCGGCGCTCAGTGAATTTTCGGCAGACTTTTCGGCTGCCCTACTGGGCATGGCTGAAGAGCTGCTCGCAACAGACCTTCCATCGGCCAAAAGCAGCTTGCTTAAAGCCTTGGAGCTTGATCCCTCAAGCTTTGCGGCTTTGTCCAACCTCGGATACGTTTATGTGCGTGAAAATGATTTTCCACAAGCCATCGTCAGTTACCAGAAGGCTGCCGAACTCCAACCGCTTCAACCGGAGCCATTTTTTAACCTTGGATACATCTATGCCACCAATGAAGATTTTGCACAGGCCAAAGAGATGTACGCGCGGGTCGTGAACCTCGAGCCGAAATTTCTTGATGAGGCCTTGTTTAATCTTGCTATGGTGCAGGACCAATTAGGCGAACGCAGCCAATGTGTCGAAAACCTCAGGCGGGCCATTGAGATCAATCCGGCCAACGCATCAGCAGCCGACTTTTTAGAGCAAATAATAGAAAACAAGGAGTAATTCTCATGACACCAGTATTAAAGAATTTCGTCACCAGGAGCATGATCGGCGGGATGATGATCATGCTGCTATTTGGCTGTGCCACGGTCAAAGAAATGAAGTTCGGTGAAAAATACCAAAATTCAAAAAGTTGGTTTAAAGAAACGTGGCACACAATGGAGGCAAAATTATCATCCGATGATGAAGGGTCTGCGCTTGAGCCGTATTCCAAGAATTCACAATTTGTGGTTTACCGAACCCGGTGGTCGTATGAGACGTTACCGGGTATAGCCGAGTGGTTTACGGGCGATTCTAATAATTGGAAACGACTGGCGCAGGCAAATCCGAAGCTGAATCCAAAACACATTCCTGCAAATGCGCCCGTTTTAATTCCAGCCAAACTTGTCAAAAAGAAAACATCGCCCACTGAAGCCTTTGCCGCCAAGCACCGAGTGAATTATTTTGTTCATCAGGTGAGGTGGCGCGGTGAAAGCTTAAGTTTAATCGCCAAGTGGTACACGGGCCACTATAACAACTGGAAAGCAGTAGCACAAGCCAATCCAAGCCTAAACCCCAATCATATAACACTGGGCAATCGGATTTGTATTCCAGCGGAGATGCTGAAAACCAAAAAGACATTACCCCGCAAGTTCGTTGCTCGAACCCTGCCCGGTTATGTTGCCCATACGGTCTCAAAAACGGACGAAAATTTAGCGGACATCGCCAAGTGGTATACCGGCAGTGCAAGCAACAAAAAAGCGATTGTGGCTGCCAATCCTGATATTGATCCCGACTTTCTGCTGGTTGGAAACGAGATTTATATTCCATCCCATTTGCTGATAACTGATAAACCGCTGAATCCAAAATCCGTTCAGAAAACCGCCAAAGTAAGCGCTAAAGGTTCTCAGCCAAAAGCCACCCCTGCTGTACCCAAGAAAAAAAGGATCCAGCTTTTTGGGCCCAAGCAATTTCAGGCCAATTAGCGCATGCCCGTATAAGATTCCAGCACGTTAAAATCTCCGACCCTTTCTGCAGGGACGGAGATTTTTTTTCTGGATTCCTGGTCAGTCACCGTTGCAGGCCTGATTCTGAACATACGGGTGAATGATCATTCATTCGGCTACAGCGCCGTTGTTTTTCCTGCTGAAATTGACTAATCTCATAGTGCCGAAACATATATTAATAATAAATTAATGTTATTATGCAAATATTTTATATCCGGATCCAAAAATTCAAGGTTTTTATTGACACAGGTCTCCAATTTCTGCTAAATGAATGAACATTCATTCATTTATTTATTTGAACCTGATGAGGAGGTCGCCATGCCAAGGAAGATCAGATCGGCTGCTGTTATTGGTTCCGGAATTATGGGGGGCGGCATTGCCGCGCTGCTGGCCGGAACCGGAATAAAAACGCTACTGCTGGATATTGTACCCCCGGATTTAAAAGCGGAAGAAAAAAACGATCCGGTGGCCCGCAATCGAATCGTGAAGACCGGTCTGGATACGGCCTTGACGACTCAACCGGCTCTGTTTATGTCTCCGAAAGATGCCGAGCGCATTTCAATTGGCAACCTGACAGATGATTTTGACGGAATTGCAAAATGTGATTGGATTGTAGAAGTTGTTGTCGAAAACTTAAAAATTAAACAGGATCTGTTTAAACGCATCGAACCGGTTCGGAAAAAAGACAGCCTTGTTTCCTCCAATACATCCGGCATTCCTCTAAAAGCCATGTCCAAGGGCCGCAGTAAGGACTTTAAGCAGCACTTTTTAGGAACTCATTTTTTTAACCCGGTGCGCTACATGAAACTGCTGGAAATTATACCGGGCGAGGAAACCCTGCCTGAGATCCTGGAATTTATGGCTGATTTTGGTGAGCGTATTCTGGGCAAGGGCATTGTCTGGGCCAAGGACACCCCGAACTTTATTGGCAATCGCATCGGCGTGCAGGCTATGGTTAAAGTGATGCAACTCATGCTTGAAGAAGGGGTTTCCATTCCCGAGGTAGACGCCCTTTTTGGACCGGTCATGGGCCGACCGCGAACCGGGATGTTTAAAACGGCCGATATCGTTGGCCTGGATACCTTGGCCCATGTGGCCCAAAATACCTATGAAATCATTGCCCATGATGAGGACCGGGAGAGCTTTGTCCTGCCGGAATTTGTGAATGCCATGATCGCAAAAAACCTGCTGGGTAAAAAGAGCCAGAGCGGTTTCTACAAAACCGAACTGACACCAAACTGGAAAAAGATCCGCAAAGTCCTTAATCCGGCAACATTCGAATATGAAGAGGCCCAACCGGTAAAATTGCCCTGCTTGGCTGACGCCCAAAAAGCTAAAACCCTGCCTGAAAAGATGCGTGCTGTGGTCTATGGAAAAGACAAAGGATCCCAGTTTGCATGGAAGGCGGTAGCCAACAATCTGATTTATGCGGCCAACCGAATCCCTGAAATTTCCGATACCATTGTCGACATTGACAACGCCATGCGCTGGGGTTTCAATCTGGAGATGGGCCCCTTTGAAACCTGGGACGCCATTGGCCTGCAAACCTCAGTTGCACGCATGCAAAAGGAGGGACTCAGGGTACCGCCGCAAATCCAAAAGATGCTCAAGGCCGGACATACCACCTTTTACAAAATGGAAAACGGCATTTTATTTTTCTACGATTTTGATTCTGAAAGTTATCAGCAAAAGGTGGTCAGCTCCAATATTATTTCGCTGGCAGCGTTGAAAACTCAAAATAAGGTCGTTCAAAGCTCTGAATCCGCTTCTTTGATCGATCTTGATGGTGGGGTATTCTGTCTTGAGTTTCACACCAAAATGAATTCCTTGAACCAGCAAATTGTCGGGGCCCTCCACGCAGCCAGAGAATATGTCGATCGCCAGGGGATCGGGCTGGTGATCGGCAACCAGGCCGGCGGCATGCCGGGGGCCTTTTCAGCCGGTGCCAATCTGGCTGACATGAGCGCTGCGGCCAAGGCCGAACGCTACGCGGATATCGAGCAGCTGATCAAAAATTTGCAATACGGTCTGCAAGATTTGCGGTATGCCCCGTTTCCGGTCGTGGCAGCTCCGTTCGGCTTAACGCTTGGCGGCGGTTGTGAAGTTTGCCTGGCGGCAGATAAGATTGTCGCGCATGCCGAGCTGTATATGGGTCAGGTGGAAATCGGGGTCGGCCTGATTCCGGCCGGTGGCGGCTGTTTGAACCTGATGAAAAAATGCCTGAGCGTCTTGCCCGCGGTGGTGACCGATTATGATCTGGCCAAATTTTTTCTGCCGGTGTTTATGGCAATTGCTATGGCAAAAGTGACGACCTCGGCGGCCGATGCCCGCGCCAATGGCTTTTTAGGTCCCTGCGATCGTATTATATGGAATCGCGATTACCTGATCGGCGAGGCCAAAAAAGAGGTCGTCAAGATGGTCGACGAAGGCTATGCGCCACCGTTAAAGCGTAAGATGAAAGTGCTCGGTCAGGCCGCCCAGGGGATGGTGAACGCGGAAGTGTCCAATATGCTCAATGGCAAGTTTATTTCCGAATATGACGCTTTCTTGGCCAAAAAGATTGCCTTTGTCATCAGTGGTGGAGATGTGCGCGATAATGCCAAAGTAGATGAAGATGTGATCTTGACCCTGGAGCGCGAAGTCTTTATGGACCTCTTAAAAGAGGAGAAAACGCTGGCACGCATTGATCATATGCTGTCTACAGGAAAGCCGTTAAGAAACTAGTTATGAGTTAATAGGTATTCGCTAATTGTTATTATATCGGCTACTCATAAATCCGAAATTCTAATATCGAAATCCGAAACAATATCGAATTACCCGACATTTTAAATTCCTAAGATTTGAATTTTATCAGCATATCGTTTTGAACATTTGAATATTGGTTACTTGGATTTATTTCGGATTTCGTGCTGAGAACATAACTATTGCTATAAAAAACGATTCAGTCTTTTTAATCTTGGGGGAGGTAAAAATATGAGAGATGCCTATATTGTGACATCGATACGGACACCGGGGTGCAAGAGAAGCAAAGGGGCCTTCAAGGATACCCGGCCGGAGGACTTGCTGTCTTTTATTTTAAACGCGGCTGTTGAGCAAACCAAGGGTCTTGAAAAAAAGGATGTAGAAGACATTATGGTCGGCTGCTCGTTTCCAGAAGCCGAGCAGGGCCTGAATATCGGGCGGATTGCCTCCCAGATTGCCGGATTCCCGGTTGATGTGACCGGCGCAACCGTTAACCGTTTTTGCGCCTCGGGCCTTGAAGCCATTGCCCAATCCGCCTTGCGGGTCATGGCCGGCTGGTCGGAAATTGTCATCGGCGGCGGCCTGGAGTCCATGACCTATGTCCCCATGGGCGGAAATCTCCCGCGACCCCATCCGGAATACACCCAAAAAATGGCCGATCTGTATGCGTCCATGGGCATTACCGCAGAAAACGTTGCCAAGCGCTACGATGTCTCCCGGGAAGCCCAGGATGAGTTTGCCTATCAATCCCAGATGAAAGCGGCGGAGGCCAAAAACAAAAGGTTATTTGAAGAGCTGGTGTCCACCCCCGCTACCCGATACGTGCCTCAAAAAGATGGGACCTATAAAAAAGAAACCTTTATGCAGGATTTTGACGACGGCATCCGGGAGGATACGACCCTGGACGGCCTGGCTGGTCTGAATCCA
Source organism: Desulfobacterales bacterium (assembly GCA_050122255.1). Classification (GTDB taxonomy): domain Bacteria; phylum Desulfobacterota; class Desulfobacteria; order Desulfobacterales; family JAHEIW01; genus JAHEIW01. Next base: position 5,434 of record JASFJF010000050.1, on the reverse strand, counting down.
GTATTTGCCGCCGGCGGCTCTGTTACCGCCGGCAACTCTTCCCAGATGACCGACGGGGCGGCAGCCAGTGTGATTATGAGCGCAGACAGGGTCAAAGCGCTGGGTGTCCAGCCGATTGCCAAATTCAGGGGCTATACAACCGTGGGCTGCAAACCGGATGAGATGGGCATCGGACCGGCGTTGGCCATCCCCAAACTGATGAAAATGACCGGTATGGATTTAAAAGACATCGGTTTGTTTGAAATTAACGAGGCCTTCGCCTCCCAGGCACTCTACTGTATCAATCAGCTGGGGATCGATCAGCAAATCGTCAACCTTCACGGTGGTGCCATTGCCCTGGGGCATCCGCTGGGATGCACCGGTGCCAAGCTGTGCGCTACGCTGCTTTGCAATATGACTCAGCGTGGGGTAAAATACGGTGTGGAATCCATGTGTATCGGCGGCGGTATGGGTGCTGCAGCTTTATTTGAAATGTGTGATTGATATTTGTGTAGATCCGGTCCGATCAACAATAAATGGCTGCCATTTGGGCAGCCTTTTGTTGTTGGAAATATGTGAATCGGCTTCTATTACGATTCTTCTTCTGCTGTGACCAGTAAAAATACGTTGCTGCTTTTCCAATTCATATTTTCAAGTTTTGAGATGTCGACGTTCTCGCCATCTAATTGAAATAAAGAGCAGGCGGTTTTTATTTCCGCAAAATATCTAGCGACAAACTCATTAAAGTTATCGTTATGAATCCAAACGCCATTTGCCAGGAAGATAGGCCCAAGCTCCTTTAATACCATATTAAAGAGCTTTAATTTTGCCCAGGTGTCACCCTCGCCCTTAATCGATATTCCAGCGTCATATGAAATTGTATTTCGCATTGGGGCAAAGGTTCCGCCCTTGCGAAACGTGGCCCCTACCAGACCCGGCATTGCAGCAGAGAGCGCCAACGTCGCATCATCCTGCAGGTACGCACGTTCCACATCATCCACCGCCTTTCCGTTCAGAAATAGCGTCTGAATTCTTCTATCCAGATATTCTTCTTTAATTTGCAGTTGCTTACATAGCAAATCTTTAATACTGCAACCGACCTGAGTTTTTACAAAAAAGCCCTGCCCCAATAGCTTGAGAAATCTGGGCAACAGCTCGTTGGTGGTAACGATGTTGATTTTCATAATATCGTCTCGTTAGCTTTGATTTTTTATCGTCAAATTAAGTTTGACCCCTTCAACTGAATGTGCACTAAAATGGGGAAATCCGCTGCGGATTTCCCCATTTTTCAATTCCGATCGTCTGATTTTTACCAGTTAAAGACTTCATCCAGCTCTTCATCTTTTACCTCGAACGTAATATCGTGTGGCGGCAGTTTTTCTTTTTTAAAGTAATCGGGTAAGCGATCGTGTTTGGAGGTCAGGCCAGCCGCCAGGTTAAATTCACGTTCATTTTTCAAGATGGATTTACCCAGCTCGGTCACATCATCGGCAGTAAGACTCAGGCCATAGAACGTATTTACCAAGTCAAGTAAGGACTGGAAAGTTTCCGGTTGATCCAGAACCGGAAATGCCACGAACAGGCACATACCGGTAGAGTCGACAACAGCCGTAGCAATCTGCAAGTTTCTGGAAAGCTCGATCTGCCCTTCCGGGCTCAACGGATCCGTTTTTCCGCCAACGCCCATGATATTTGAGCCGACTGCATAGCCCGCTGTGTGGTCTGCACCCATAGTCGTTGTCGCATAGGTGACGCCGATGCCCATTACCGCCCGCGGATCGTATGCTGGCATGGCCTGTCCTTTAACTACGGGAATTCTCTCGACACCGAAAATTTTTCCGGTTACAGCAGCGCCGCTGCCAAGAATTCGTCCCAATGGCGTTCCCTCTCCGACTTCCTTGACAAGTTTGATGGCCGCGTCAGCATCACCGAACTGGGCCAATCCGGCCTCCATGGCAACCCCAATGGTGGCACCCATTTCAATCGTATCCAGCCCGAAATCATCATCGAGGCGATCCAGCTGTGCGATGGCATCCAGGTCATCGATGCCGCAGTTTCCACCATGGGCCCAGACCGTTTCGTATTCGGGTTGTTTGGTGACATAGTTTCCGTCCTTGTCATAAAAGGTGCCGGAACAACGAATAATGCAGCCCCGGTGGCAACCGTGAGTTGCAGCGCCTTTGCCGCCGCGGGCTTCTTCTGTTTCGGCCTGGGTTTCGCCGCTGATATTGCCGGCGCCATCAAATTGGCCTTTAATAAAGTTATTTGTCGGGTAGGCACCGGCTTCATTAATAACGTTTGTTAATACATTGGTCCCGTATGCCGGCAATCCTTCACCGCTAACCGGGTGTTTTTTCAGCCCGGCCACCCATGCTTTATTGGCTTCTTTGAAAGCATCCGGGTCTTGGGGTTGTCTCATCTTCATGCCGGCATCATCGACAACGATAATTTTTACCCCCTTTGATCCCATAACCGCCCCGACACCACCGCGACCGGCGTGACGGGTCGGTCGAAGCTCCATATCAGTGCAGGCGATGGAAGCTCCGGCCAATTTCATTTCACCGGCCTGGCCGATAGAGATGCAGCTGATTTTTCCACCGTACTCGGCCTTCATTTTGTCGACCAGATCATAATTTCCCAGCATGCATAGGCTGTTGTCTTCTTGAATATCGACCCCGTCTTTGTTTATCAGAATTTTATACAGCGTGTCAGCCTTGGGTTTGCCTTCTAGTACTACGGCGGCATAGCCCAATCGGGCAATCATCTGCGACGGTTGCCCGCCGGCGTTGGCTTCTTTGATGCCGCCGGTCAACGGGCTTTTGCAACCCACCGATAAACGGCCGGACATGGCGGCAGTGGATCCGCTCAAAAGCCCCGGAGCAATGACCAATTTGTTATCTTCACCCAGGGGGTGGCATAATGGAGGAACCTCCTTTGAAACGATGGCCGATGTCAGTCCGCGACCGCCAGCACCGGCATAGTCGCCCAAGGGCTCAGTTTTAACCGATGGTCCGCCATCTGCTCCCATGTTGATTCTCAGAATCTTGTCCATGTGCACCTCCTTTTCTAAGTTAAATTGTAAATGGCAACAAATCTGCCGTATTTGACTATGATTGTATGAACGACTTTATCATTGAAAATGGGTTGCCGAGGATAACCTTGATTTTCATATTCGGATTGAACGCCAATGTCAAGATCTTTACCGGTTATAGCTTGCCAAGATCATTTAAAATCAATTATATATATATTCAGCAATATATGGAGATACAGAACTTATCCGAAAAATAAGAAACGATGCTTTCTGGTTCGCCGGTTGATCCGGTTTAGCCCGTTGGGCCCGAAAAAGGGGAAACCGCCCCATCATGTTTTTTAATCGGCAAACGGGCCAACCGGTAACGGGATTCACCCATAGGAAGGATATCCTCATGAAAACTTTTAAATTTCCGTCTGCTTCGTCCCAGCGGCGGCTCGCTCGCATTGTCAATCGTGGGCTGGTTTTTCAGAATAAGGACTTGGCTGCCGTCAGCCGCATGTGCGAAAATGTTCGCCGACGGGGCGATCAGGCGGTTATCGCCTACACTCGCAAGTTTGATTCCAAGCGGGTGGGTGTTCGCTCGCTGCGGGTATCAAAAAAGGAATTTGCCGCGGCCGCTAAACGGGTTGATCAATCATTTACTCGCGCACTAAACCGGGCAGCTGCCAATATCAAGCGCTTTCATGAGCAGCAACATCGCCGCTCGTGGATGCAAACCGATCGGCCCGGAACTTTGCTGGGCCAGCTGATCCATCCGGTCGACGCCGCCGGGGTCTATGTGCCCGGTGCCAGGGGAGGGGAGACACCGCTGGTGTCTTCGGTGCTGATGGGCGTGATACCGGCGAAAGTTGCAGGAGTTAAACAGATTGTAATGCTCACACCCCCGACCAAAGCCGGAGGGGTAAGCCCCCATCTGCTAGTGGCGGCTCAAAAGGCAGGAGCCAACGCCGTCTATAAAGCCGGCAGTGCCTGGGCAATTGCCGCTCTGGCATACGGTACCGAAACGATTCCCAAAGTCGATGTCATTGTCGGCCCGGGCAACATTTATGTTACCCTGGCCAAGAAAATTTTAATGGGTACTGTGGGAATCGATTCGATTGCTGGTCCCAGCGAGATACTGGTGATCGCCGATGATAGGGCCAGGCCTGATTTTATTGCGGCTGACCTGCTGTCGCAGGCAGAACACGACAGCCTGTCTTCGGTCATACTGATCACGGATTCGCCCAAATTGGCCAAAGCCGTCTCCCGAGAAATCAGGGGGCAGCTCCCGAAATTGGCGCGCGTGGATATTGCCAAAGAATCACTGCAACAGTTCGGCGCCATTTTTATTGTCAAAAAAATGACCGACGCCATCGATATGGCCAACCGTATTGCGCCTGAGCACCTTGAGCTGCATATACGAGATCCGTTTGAGGTAGTGGGCCAAATCCGGAATGCAGGCGCCATATTCGTGGGGGACTACACGCCCGAACCGGTGGGTGACTATATGGCCGGACCCAATCACGTGTTGCCCACCGCGGGCACCGCCCGGTTTGCATCGGCCCTGTCAGTGGATAATTTCATCAAAAAGACCAGCGTGATTCAGTATTCCCAAAAGGCCTTCCAGCGCGAGGCTGCCGACATTATTAGCCTGGCGGAAATTGAAGGATTGACCGCACATGCAAAATCAGTCAAGATCAGACTATAGCCTGAATTTTGATTGAAAATGTGATGTGTTTTCTCTTGGTGATCTTCGTGTTTTTCGTGGTGAGATCATATCAGATGCAGCCTACTAGTGTTTCCCAGATAACCGCGGCGACGAATTATAGCTCGGGAGACTCACACATAGTGGTTAGCGCTTCGATGTGGTCATTCTGGCCCTGGTACAGCCGTGTCATTTCAATAAGAATACCTGCAATCTGAGCCAATGCTTGTACAAAATTAACATCATCCAAGGTAAAATCCCATTTCTCTGAGGTATAGGCTCGGATTGCGCCAATAGCATCATCGCCGACCATTATGGGTACTGAAAGAATGGAGGCAATCCCCTCTTTTTTTGCTGCATCTGGATATTGGATTCGCGGATCATCGCCAACGTCATAGACCGCTATTGGACCATCTTCAAGCGAATCGGCAATAGAGTGCAGAGCACTTACCGGCCCCTTGCTTAAATACTCAGAGCTCAACCCTTTTGAAGCCGCGACTTCCAATTCTTTTGAACGCTGATTAATCAGAAACAAGGCACACCCTTTGATATCCAGCGCTGATTTTATGCTTTCCACTGTCATTCGGATGATTTCTTCCGGATCCCTTGATTTAGATAAGGATCTGGATATTTTGATGAGCGTTTCATAATTAAGCCTTAGGTTTCTCATTTTACCCTCCTTAGTGTAAAGTGCTTATGGATAAGAGGGTCACAATCATAATACTGAGAAAATTTAA
>JASFJF010000049.1:0-14281 GCA_050122255.1 Desulfobacterales bacterium | reverse complement strand
AAGGGCAAGAGTAAATTAACCACCTATCTGTATTCCCTGATCAACTCTCTCATTATTGATTTCAGACGCAAAAAGTACGGTCGCAGGCGTATTCCAGCGGGTGTGGCAAAACTTGGCAAATGGGCCGAAGCTGTCTATCGCCTTGTTTGCTGGCAAAAATTTAGTTTTGATGATGCCTATGATTTTTTGCGGATTGAGGGCCTGTTCGAAGGGTCTTATGAACAGTATTTGGAGGATATTGCTCCGATTCGAAAAGCTCCCTGTCGAGAAAATCCCATCTTTGAATCGATAAACGAGATTAATGGCGATTGCTTTGAGACTACGAGCGGCACAAATTCTAATCCACTTGAGTTGTTAATTTGCAAGCTTGACCATGAAAGGCGAATTAAGGCGCTCAGGATCATTCGGGCGACAACCGCAGAACTGTCACAGGAAGATCAGCTATTGGTAAAGCTTGTCTACGGCTCCGGGCAGCCGGTTAAGACGGCAGCACTTGTTATTGGATTTTCATTATCATCCGCCAGACGCCGTCTTAAAAGCCTTTTGAATCGATATCGAGAACAATTGCTGGCTGAAGGCATTCGCGAAATGTAAAATGTCCGTCTAAACACGTAGAGGCCAATATGGGTAAATGGTTGAACAAAATACTTAAGCCGACTGATTCAGCAGAATCCAAACATCATCCCGACTTGGAGGATCTCGCGCTGCTGGTTGAAGGAAGACGTGCCGGCGCTGAACGTAAACGCATCCTCCGTCATCTTAACCGATGCGGGAAATGCTATGAAATTTTGCAGGAAACGCTAAAGGATACACATGCGACAACGAAAGCAAAGACGAATCCTGTTATCTGGTGGAAAAGAAAATCTGTTTATGCTGTGGCAGCTTCAATTCTGATGATACTTATCCTTGGTGGACAGCTAATCGATAAATACCGGACACAACCCTCTCGGATCTTTTCAGTTAAACTCACCCTTGACCAGGAGTTAAAAGAAATCCTGCTGGAAAACAACGACCTGCAATGGAAAAATTCCGCACGTATAGAACGGCTGCTCTCCGCATTAAATAAAAAAGGATTTCAATTAAAACACTTTAATCATGTTGTCCTTTCAAAGCCCTACTATCAGACCAAAAGTCCTTTTGGCCCCAGGGAAATTTTGCATATCCGCATTGAAGATGATGTGGCTTACTTAGAAATACATGAAATATTGAAACGCTGAGGCGATCTGTCCGTCTATTACATTAAAAAATGTTCACTAGACCCAGTTGGGCAAAACCTTATCAGGAGGTGACGAATGCGGGTAATGACACTTATCGAATGCGTAAATATTTCGCGACGATCGCTTACAATCTGCAGCCTTTTTATCATGTCTGTTATCCCTCTGGTTGGCATGCACACTTTGGCGTTCGCAAAAACATCGCCCACTTTGCGGTTGTTTCCAACAACCGTGGTGGAAAGCATTAAACACACCAGTGAAACGGCCAAAGCCATGGAAGTCGATCTGCAGAGTGTAATTGAACGATTGAACGAACAGGAACAATTATACGCAGCCAGCAAATGCGAAGGAGCGGAAGCTGAGCAAGGCTGCAAAGAAATTTCAGGTCAATTGAGCCAAACTTACCTGGAAATGTTAAACCTGATGGAATCTCGCCTGCCGGACATGGAAGACTCTGTTCGCGCCACAAATACCAGCCTGGAGCAACGGATTCGCAAGGAATTAGGGCGCAAGACCACACCGCGGGGTTTGCAAAAATTGCTTGAAAAAACACCCCTAAAATCTACTTCTCAATCGGCTCCCTACCGACGGCGTGCAGGCAGATTAAGTGAAAAGTTCAGGCAATATTACCGGCTAGTGGCAACGGCACCCAGAACAGGATCGGGAGGCTCCCTGGCCGCTGTGGCGGCAGAGATTTACCTCGATACACAGGAGGTGCAGGATCTCATCGCCCTGACACGCGATGAAATTAGCCGTGCCAAGCTTATGATAGATCTCGATCAGATATACGGCATCATCACCCCTGAAATGTTTGAGATGGTTGGCCGTGTAAAGACGATTATATTCGGAGAAACCAGCGAAGTGGAGGGTATTCCGGATCCTCCCCAAGGCAGCATGAAAGCAGAGTATCGAAGCCCTCTCGAAATGTAACCGTCGAACGCTCAGAATTCGAATGGAGGTAAACCATCATGATAAAATCGAGCCAAAACATTAAAATGAATTCCAAAAAACGTATTCTTGTCGCAATCCTTGCTTTTGTGACTTTCGCATGCGCAAACAAGCAATATCAATCCACCTGTACATTGCCATCAGGAGTGAATCTTGAAGAGGCCTTGACCCATTCTCAAAAGGACCTTGGACGTCTGGAATGCGAGCAAATGTTTGACATCTACTACGGGCGGCTTATTGACATTGCCAAACGCGATCCCGATATCGAGAACAGACGCCGGTTTAGTGATTTTCTAATGTGGGCGAACGATGAGGGAATTATAGATAAAATTCAAGCCCGCCATTACTACAACCGCTATTTCAATACGACCTTCATGTCGCTGAAGGATGATTTTAACGTCTGTTCATCCTGCACCGAAGAAACCAAAAGAGATCTTGAAGCCGAGTTACAAAAAGAGCTCGGTCAAAAAGAGGACGGATTGTTGAGGGCCTGCCAGGATAAACCGGCCTATTACGCTGCTGCCGATCAATATAATTCGATTCTCCTGTTGCTGGACGCCACCTGCACGGCATGCCAGCATAAGTGATACGGGAAGCTTATAATGAAAACCAAATCTTACTCTGCCAGCGGCTTCTCAGCCGGATTTATCACCGGTGCGGCGGGCGTTCTCATCATCGGAACGCTATTGCTGTACATGCTGAATATGTCGGAAGTTGTCGCCATATCTGTTTTGGAAGTACCCAGTGTTCAGCGGGCGCTTTCGTGGACCTATGAGAACCTGCGATTATCGGTCATCCCATTTTTTCTAACTTTTTTATTTTATATCAACTCTCTTCTGCATTTAAAGCGGAGCCTGCGAAATCAACATGTATCAGCGGAAAAAGTCGCCCAGATTGACCACTTGGTGGATATTTGGATTAATCTGTTCTTTGGCATTGGTGTTATCTGGACCGCCGTCGGCATGCGAGGCGCTTTGCTGGAGGGGCTTGGCGATTTGAATGCCCAGACCGCTGCGGAGCTTGGTGCGTTTTCGATCCTACAGCGACTCGTTGATGGCGGCATTTTGCTGGCACTGTCCACCACCATATTTGGCGCGGTGGGTGGTTACCTATTGCGACTTGTTAAATCACTGGCGGTAGGTACGCAGGTGAAGGCATTCTATAATCGGATTGCAGAGCAACAAGCGGAATGTGTCAACTCCACCCTGCAATCCATCGATGCGCGTCTCAGTCAGCTGGTATCTGGTGCGATCGATCAACTACCGGACGGATCTTGAGGCTCTATTGTCCAATACAGAGGAGTTAATGAATCCTTTAATATCATCATCGCCAAATCTTTTCCAGCGCAATACGAACTTGCCGACTGACGTTGAGATGCTGCAAACAGACGTCATGCGATTTTTTGCCATACTATGTTTGTGCTTAATGGCTATTTTTGCGCTGGTTAAGGCGTTGCCTATTTCTTCTCCAGCTGATCAGCCTACCATTGTTGAACCAACGGATTTAAAAGCAGAGGCGGCATCTCTTCAGGAAGAAATTGATGCCCTCAAAGAAAAACTGGCCAAGACCCAATCTGAGTTGACGGCAGCAACCGCAGCCGTTAGAAAGTCGATCGCTCAAGCTGCCGATAGTGCTGCCATCAAGCAGAAAAACATGTCGCACCTGGCAAAGACACGCAAGGAGCTGACAATAGTCGCGGAATCCCTTAAAAAATTTCGGGCCGAAATTAAAGAACGGGAAGCCATGTTAGCTTCGATTGTGAAAGACATAGATGATAAGCGCAGAATCCGATCACAGTTGAAAGATCAAATAGATACTGAAACCCTAAATTTAAAAAAAATTAAGGTGGCACTCGCCCGATTCACTGAAAAATTGCAGCAGTCTTCACAACAAGAACAACAGGTCTCAAATAAACTTGAGCCACCAAAGGTTCCGTCGCAGCTTACCAAGAAAGGATTCACACTCCGCTTTGCCTCAGATTCAGCTCTGGAAAGACTGATCACCCGAAAGAAAGTACTTTTTTTTGCCCTTGCGGGTAAAAAAGCCTGGCAATTGAAAATGGCCAGTCAGAGGCCTGTTTATATCGCGGTCAACATTCCCCCAAAAATCTATGAAATGGAAACTGCCACAGTCCCTGCAGTTTACACAGCCGCTTTTGGCAGGCAAATAGCTGCATTTGGCCGAGACAGAGTAACCTGGGGTGTAACCCTACCGGATCAAACGACTACCTCCATTGACCGGCTCATCAAGGACCGCGAAGGAGGCGATTTGGTGATCATGCCGGACGGCGAGGTAATATTAAATTGAATATAAAGATCAAATATAGAGCCAAGTGGGTTTGTTTAACTGTCATTTTTGGAGTTTTGGCGTTTTCAGCCTGCGCCGGAAATCAAGTGGAACGTGGCAGGGATCCCAATGCCGATGAACTTTCCCTCGATAAGTGGCTGGAAGATACGCTTATTCCATACTTGGTAGAGCAATTTGGTCAACATCCCCGGTTCAAAAGACAGCCTGTTTTACTGGTAAGCATGAATGGCGACAATGTCCAATCACACATTGATGAATTGACGGATTACATCCGTGAAAAGATTATTGATTCGCTTGTCAGTGCGCCCGGGCCCGATCTCTACTGGCGGCCGGCAATTCGACCCTATAAACATCATCAGCGCCTGGCAGATATCTCGTGCAGCAATTACCGTAAAATTTATTACTATATTGGCATCGATTGCCGGCTGACAAACGTCGCGCAGGATCTTTATGTAAGGGTGCGGGCATTAAATCTTGCCGAGCATAAATGGGTATCCGGCTTTGGACGATCCTGGGAAGGCAAACCGACGTCCAATCAGCTGGCTGCGTTGAAGCGTTCACATCCGGATGAGTACCTGCGCGGTTTGCGTCCGCTTCCGTTTCCCGACCGGCAGCCAGATCTGCTGGCTGTCTATTTGGCTCGCAACCTGAGCTGTCTTTTGCGGCAGGGGGAAACAGATGATCTGGTGGTGTATGTAGAAGACATTTCCGTAGATGCGCCCAGCTTTTTTAAAACCACGCTAAGGCTTGTGGGAAAATATCTGGCGCGTTTCAGAGAAGTGGAAGTGACCGACGATCCAGGCCGTGCAAATGTTACCGTGATAAGCACAATCCATTCGATCCACGAAAATATGTATCAAATCTGGGTATCGGCCCGAGACCGCAGCGGCAAAAAATATCTGCCCGGTGTGGAAACCGAGGCCTATGTATTAATTGAATCCCATAAAAAACCGACTGTGGCCGCGATCCGTAAAGAAAAATCTCATGAAACCGCACCAATTGTAAAACAGGATGAGCGACCGTTTGCCTTAATTTCATCATTCGATTTGATGACTCCCGATAGCCAAGATGTTTGTGCAACTGATAACCCCTGGCGGGCCGGGTCACGTCGTTTAAAAAGCCATGAACATCTTTTCACCGGGGGGTGTCTAGCAGTTGAAATACGCCTTTCATCTCCGGCATATATTTTTTTGGTTGGTCAGGATCCCGAAGGAAATTTAACGCGAATGTTCCCGTCCAGTTGCCCGGACTTTCAAACGATAGATGCTTTCATCGAGCCCGCAAAGCGGTTTCAGTTTCCCCCCCTTTTTGACCGCCGGGCCCGAGTCTTAGAACTCGAAGGTACACCGGGATTGGAAAGTGTTTATGCGATTGCCATTACCGCACCGGATCTGGCCACCCAGTTCGGATACCAGCTCAACGAACTAAAGGGATTGTGTCAATCCGGCAAAAGTTTTCCTGAAATGCTGCTAGCTGGAGGTGGCTGGCAATCACATGAACGTACAAATCGATGGCAACGATACTTAAAACGCCTGGCCGCTCAATATCCTGAAAAGGTGCAGTGGAAGGAATTCCGCTTCTGGCATGATCGACCTTTGTAGACGATGAGCGAGAGAGGATGTTCCAATGATGAACCCTGCGAGCACGTTTACCAAATTATTCATTTGTCTTTTCCTGCTGGGATACGGACAGCCTGTTTTTGGAGCAGTCAAAGGCAAAACGCCGGATCTTGAAGCGCTCTGGAAACATTACCTACAATCGGAGGCCGGCAAAATCCCAACAACGCAATTCCCGTATGAGAGCTGTTTCAAAACAGCGGCCCAAAAGCACGATCTGCCCCTATCGCTTCTGCTCGCTGTTGCGCGCGGGGAATCTAATTTTAATCCGAATGCAAAATCAGATCGCAACTGTCATGGCCTGATGCAAATCCAATGGCCTGTAACCGCAAAATATCTTGGAATTTACCGCCTGTCAGCCTTGTACGATCCATGCACCAACATCAACGCTGGCGCACGCTACCTTAAGGAACTGCTGGATCGCTATGACAATAATCTGCACCTGGCTTTGGCAGCTTATAATTATGGACCGAATCGAATTGACAAATCTCCTGTTTCCAGCCAAATCCCCGCGGGCGCCAAGTGGTACAGCGGCTATATCTTCCATCATTTGGAAAAAATCATGCAGGGTGGTATCGCTAACAAATCCGCCACAGCCAACCGACAATCACCCTACATTCCCCATAAGCATATACCCATCATCACCTTTACCCGGCCGTATCGGGCTGCCGGGTTATACGATCACCTTCGAAAACAGGCCCCGGGCCTGAATATAGGATGGTATCGCACGGGCTTAGGCCGTTATCAAGTGGTGATGCACTACGCAGACGAGCAAGCGCTTCAACAGGGTAAAACAAAATTAAGAAGTCTGGGGATAAGCGTTAAATGAGATGTAAACCTTTTTCGATTTGTGTCCGTCAGATGACCGTAAAAGCCCGTATAACGAGTTGACCCGATCCTCTAAAAGACGATCGCGTACCGCATCTCGCAAACGCCAACCTTTTTGCATCTTGCACTGTTTAGGCGAATGAATTGGCGGGGTTCTAATGGCCGACAACAAAAATCAGATTAAAGGGTTGATTTCGTATTTTCTGTGGCTGTCGCTGCTTTTAGCCATAGCCTCCGGTGCGCGGGGTGAGGACCGGGCACTGTTGATCGGTGTTGGCCGCTATGCCCAATTTGATGAAAAACTCAATGGTGTCAGCCTGGATATCGATATGATGAGGGAATTTGCCCAACTGTTGGGATTTAACAGCCAGGCTATCAAAGTTCTGGAGCATGAATTTGCGTCGACTGAGAAAGTCTATTCGGCTGTTGAGAATTGGTTAATCAACGGCGTCGGCCCGGAGGATCGCGTGCTTTTTTATTTCAGCGGGCATGGCTCCCAGATCCCCGATGAAAACAACGACGAGGATGATCAGTTCGATGAAGTATTGTTGCTGTATGATGTTGCCATCAAAGCGCAAAGCAACCCCCAGACGCTGACAGGTGTGTTACTTGATGACGATTTCAACACGATGTTGGCCAGGATGCAAAGCCGCAACATTTTAGTCATTTTAGATGCCTGCCATAGTGGCAGCGCCACGCGAAGCCTTCGGCTAAGTCCCCGTTCCATTTCGGTGAACGATGCCCAGGTAAAATTTTTTTCATATTCGCCTTATATTCAAGCAGCCGGCGGTCGAGGCCGTTTCGATGCATTGGAACCGGAGACCTCAGGAGAAATCAGCGGGCGCTATGTTGCCATTGCGGCCTGCCGCGATGATGAAAAAACAATTTCCACGGCCCAAGGCAGTATTTTCACGCTTGGCCTCCGAGAGGTGATCAGGTCTGCTGCCATGGCAGGTATCAAAATTACACCGCAACAATTACAGCGTCAGACGACAAAATTTATTCGAGAAGAGATTCGATCCGATGCGATTGCTTTTCATCCGCAGATTGCCGGAAGTAAAAACCTGCAGAAGCGCCCCCTGGAATTGGTTCCCCTCGCGACCGGCAGCGGTTTCGTCAGCACAGAAATGAAATCCCTCTTGTATAAAAGCAATGCCACCGTATGGATAAAATTAAATAAAACCTGTTTCGAAATCGGAGATGTGCTGAAAATATCCGTATGGATTCCTGAACAGGGGTATTTAAACATCATCAGCGTCGATTCCAATGATCAGGCGACGGTTTTATTTCCAAATCAATATCATATCAGCAGTGCCGTAACCAGGGGCAAGCTGACCGTTCCTGAGGGGCACATGGACTTTGAGATGATAGCCGACGGAGCCACCGGGTTAAATCAAATTACGGCATTTTTAACCAAAGCGCCGGTTAACGCTTATGAACACGGCTTCAAGACCTCACAGGATGTGTTGGCGACGCTGTCGCCCAAATCGACGCGATCATTGGCTTTACGCCAGAAGCAGGGGTGGCTGGCAGCCGGTATAGCTGCTGCCGATCTACGAGATGAGGGAAAGTGCCGCTGAACTGAAATTGACGTTGCACACCAAGACAGGATCTCGGCCGCCGGGCCTTATTATGGAGGGTACGCGTGAAACGCTTTGTCTTTGTTGGAACAGCCGTTATCATCGCCATTTGGTATGGGTTTGCGCCGGCAGTGGATTGCCGCCTCGGGGCCGACTACTACTATCGAGCCAAGTCGGCTGCCGACCAACAGCAGCGCATTGAATGGTTGCAACGTTCGACAGCGGTATGCCCGAACTTCAATGCCTGGTACATGCTGGGTCTGATATTTCGAACTCAAGGTCAACTGGATCAAGCCGTGGTGGCCTTTACTCAAGCCAGAGCAGTGGCCGGATCGATGCAGGCCGAAGCACTGGCCCTGGGCCGCAAAGGTGAGATCCTGTCACGAACAGGTCATCTGCCGCAGGCCCTGCGAGCATTGGAACTGGCAAAACAATTTCACCCTCTGCCCGCACCGGCCTGGCTTGATACCATGCTCAAAAATGCGCGTATTCGATCTTTTCAGTCTGTAATGGCTGAAGAAGACATTGCGTCATTTTTAGACACAGGTCTATATGTTAGCAAAAACGGCAAATTTGCGGTGCGTCCCACAGTGAATCTGCCGGTGCATTTTGACTTTGATCGGGCGGATTTGAATGCTGCCGGAAACCGCCAGGTTATTGAGCTGGGTCGGGCGTTATCCCGCGCAAAAATGCGTCAATCCTCGTTTCTGCTTGTCGGTCACACCGATAAACGCGGTCCCGGATGGTATAACCAGATCCTCTCAGAAAAGCGCGCCAATACGGTAAAGTTAAAATTGGAACAGCTGTTTCCAAGCCTGGTGGGCCAGCTCAAAGCCACAGGACGTGGAGAAACCCAATTACTTTATGATGGGGACGATGAAACTGATCATCGGTTGAATCGAAGGGTCAAGGTCACCCTGATACCCTGATGAATTGCAAAAGCCATCAGCGCAATAGAGATGCGATGATCATTACCACATATAACAAAGCTGCGATAACGGCACTAACATTTTTAATTGCCTCGCTGGTTTGCGCGGGTGCAAACGCCGCAAACCACGCACTTTTGATCGGTATCGGTCAGTACCATACCAGAACCCTGGAGGGGCCGCCCCACGACGTGGCAGCGCTTCGGAGTGTGCTGGCGTCAAAGTACGATTTCAAGCGCGAAAACATTCGCGCTCTGATCAATCAGGAAGCCGTTAAATCTAGAATTTTG
The DNA here is from genome assembly GCA_050122255.1 of Desulfobacterales bacterium. Taxonomy (GTDB): domain Bacteria; phylum Desulfobacterota; class Desulfobacteria; order Desulfobacterales; family JAHEIW01; genus JAHEIW01. Next base: position 4,572 of record JASFJF010000049.1, on the reverse strand, counting down.
AATGAAATTAAGCAACTGGCGCAAATCACCCAACCGGGGGATCGCATCTTTATATACTTTAGTGGTCATGGTACCAGTCGGCGCGATGATCGGATGTCTCTGCCTTTGCCTCATGGATCCGGCGCTTTAGTACCCGCTGATTTTAGCGCAGATCCCAACCAAACCATCGAGGAATTGATGTCGCAGCTAATCGTCGGCAAGCGCGATCTCCGTCCCATGCTCGCACGGCTCGACCTTGACCGGCAGGTCCTCATGGTTTTTGACACCTGTTTTTCGGGCAACACTGTTCGGGCAATTGGCGCGACCCAACCGTTCACTCTTAACCGCTACTTTCATTTAGCGTCAAGAAGCGTCTTTAACGAGGAACTGACGATTGGACGTTTTGAAGACAATTTAATCCATGATGAACCGTACCCGTATCAAAATATCTTTTATATTTCCGCATCTTCTGAAAATGAGATTGCAAAAGACATCCAACAAGACATGCTCTATCTTTATCCGACTATCGATGGCAAACCCCATGGTGCCCTGACGGATTCACTTTTAAGAGTGCTGGCCGGTCAGGTGCAGGTTGACACCGACAATGACGGGGAGTGGAGTCAGATAGAGCTGTATACGGCTTTAAGATTTCTGGTCCAGCAGCGCTTCAAACAAACGCCGCAGGCACTTCCAACGCAAGGCGCTGGCGCCGACAACCTGCATGCCAGGGCATTTTTCGTGCGCTCGGGGGGTGGCCTGTCTCTTGAAACAAAAACGTCGCCATCATCAAAGCTGAACCTGCGGGTTCGAGTCGTTGAGCCGTTATCCCTTTTAGAAACCCATATATCAAAAATCGAGGGCGTTATCATATCGAATGACGACCCGGATCTGATCGTCACCCAAGATGGAAATGCGACCGTTTTGGCACTGCCAAACATGCATCCGCTTTGCCGCTTTACCTCCTTTGATATTGACCTGGTCGTGGATCGCATCAGACGGCATCTGCGCATCCAACCATTGATCAATCTGGTCTATCCTCGACAACAGTTTAATGTTGAAATCGAAATCAGCGGGTCCTACCAGAAAAGCATTATCGCTGAAGATGAAACCTTTGGATTTGAAATTCGCACTGCAAGGCAGGCCTATTTGCTCCTGATAGACGTTGATCCTTCCGGTGCAGTGCATGTCCTGTACCCATTTGATAAATCTGAGCTTCAGCCCCTGGTGCCAGGTGAGAAAAAAGTACTGACGGGTAAATGTCGCGCCATCTGGCCTTTTGGGACGGAATCCGTAAAATTATTCGCGTTTACGCACAAACCGGATGCACTTGAATCTTTCGTGGGCAAGGAAGATATTCATCCGGACTCTTTATTGTTCAATGACCTGGAGCGGCTGGTAGGGGTCCGCGGGCTAAAATCGTCCCAGGCTGCCGCAAGAACCGATGCCGCTCAAGCCGCACTGAATATCACGAGCTATCCGAAAACGGATATGAGAAGATAATGAAACACCGTGATATACTGCAGAGACAATTTCTAATGCACCGTTTGCTGATCATTTTAGCGATCATCTCTATGATTGGGCCAGCAGATTCAAGAGCTACAGTTTTTCAACCCGGCTACTCCACCTCATATGCTTTGATTGTCGGTATCAATACATATGACCATTGGCCTCATCTGGAATATGCGGCCCAAGATGCCGCTGCGGTTGCAGCTTTTCTAAAGCAAAAGGACTTCCACGTGTTCATTCTCACCAATCAGGAAGCCACCAAACAGAATATTTTACGCCAACTGGAGAGGATTCGCCAATCTGTTGATGTGAACTCGCGAGTGCTATTCTATTTTGCCGGTCACGGTCAGACTGAAGATTTGCCTGGAGGACGCGAGAGGGGATACATCGTACCTGCAGATGCAGATGCATATGACTGGCAGGGCACAATGCTGTCAATGGATCAGTTGAATCGCAGGATCAAGCTTTTCAGAGCCAAACACGTCCTGCTTGCTTTTGACTCCTGTTATTCGGGCCTGGGTCTGACCCGATCGATAAAACGGCATCCGAAACAGGATTCCGTCTATATCCGAAAAATGATGCACACCCGAAGTATTCAAATTTTGACCGCCGGTAGCCGCTCGGAGCAAGCTTTAGAAGCCGAGGGTCACGGGTTGTTTACCGATCATCTGCTGGCGGCACTGGACGGAGCTGCTGATATAAACGCCGATGGACACATAACTGCCACTGAGATTTACGCCACCGTGCGTCCAAGCATCACCAAACAATCTCATAGCCGCCAGACACCGCAGTTCGGCTATATCGAAGGCAATGGCGATATTATTTTCTATAATAGCCCTGCAACTAAAAATCCTACCTCTATTTTGATCGACACAACGGTAAACGGAATTGACGTCTGGGCCGGAACCGCCGAAATCGGTCATCGTTTAAAAGTCGGCCGGCACCGGTTACCGGCGTTTGCCGGACGCACGACCATCATCGTTAAAAAAGGCGGACAAACGCTTTATCGAAAACAGGTTCGCCTGGAGGCAAACCAACCATTTTCTATCCGAATTGGATCCAGTTTAACCGTTACACGCCGGCGGGAGCCTTTTGCCATGCTCACCATATCCGGTCGCAACGTCGAGGATTATTCGAATTCGATTGCACATGATTTGGATAAAGACGGCAGAGAGGAATTTATAACCGCCTCCGGCAGCAACCTTTATGCGTTCAAAGCCGACGGTTCGATGTTGTGGCAAAGAACATTCAAATTTGCAGTCACCTTAAATCTGATTGATGATTGGCATTCACAAACAGCCATTGGTCTGTCAGGTGTAGATGACAACAGAGCGCATCTATTGCTTTTAGACGCTGACGGACAGGAGCTGTGGCATCATGTCAGACAAATCAGGCACTTCTATCATGGCAAGCCTGACGGAAGAGGCAGTATCGCCAGGCTGGTTGACATTGACCTGGACGGCCGAAAGGAGATTATCGCTATTACGACTGCCGAGCACGCACTCAAACCTCGTGGCATCATTGCATATGATCAAAACGCTAAAGAATTATGGCGCTATCTTATTGGACCCAAGCCACACAACATCGTCATCTGGGAAAACAGGGGAAGGCGACCGGACATTATCATCGGCACTTACAGTTCGGCTGATGGTAATCATGAGGTGCATAACGATACCAATGATATGCAATCCTATGTCATCAGTGTCGACGGCTATGGTAAAACAAACTGGGTTAGACGATTGGGCGAATATTGCACTGGAGTTGGTGTTCTGCTTGGCAATCTAGATAACGAGGGTCGCCAGTACCTATACGCCCATAAATTTACATCGTCTAAGCTGCGCGAAGATAATGGCGGAATCTTCAAAATTTCTAAATCCGGAAAAATTCTGCAGCGTTTTGATACTCCAAATTCCATTATAAGCCTTGCAGTTACATCACCTAACCCAGACCGCGTTGAATCTTTTTATGCTGCTGATAATAACATGACTTTATACAGGCTGGATGACCGATTGAATCTGAGACAAAAAAAGGCGCTTCGGGTATCGTCAGCTGCCGAGGAGATCAGAATAGTGGGTGTTCACGACTATGATGGTGACGGCCAAAATGACCTTTTGCTGTATTCTTTTGAGCGCCTTATCAAAGATAAGAACCCGCTTTCAGCAAAACGTGTGAAGACGAAAGTGTTTTATTCGAATTTGAAATTTCAGATCTATTCACAGGATTTGTCCAGATTGATAAAAAGTATTTCTTTTTCAGAGGGCTGGGAGAAAACGTATGGCTTTGCCGTCACCGATCTTAATCGCCCGGAGGTCCCCCATTATCCGTTCATGGCGCTGAGCGACAGGATTACCGTATACAATTTTTAAGTTCTCATTTTGTTAACAATGTAAACCATCTAACGATATCGAACGTCTAAAATGTTAATTACAATGGCTGCAGATAGTAATAATTTCGAATTCTTCACCTGGTGCCGCTTCAAAGAAAGCGTATTTTCATAAATCTTAAAAAGTCAGGATCTGATCAGATCACAAACTATGCGCAGTCAGCTTATTGGAAAGGAGTAGATCAAGATGAAACAACTTAGAAATGGTTTACTTATGGTCATAATGCTTGCATTTTTAATTTCATGTGCCAGCACCTATCCGGAACGCTACAACACTCAGCGCGGTGCAGCTATAGGAGCTGGCTTAGGTGCAATTTCAGGAGGGCTTATCGGCAGAAACTCAAGAAGTACCCTTCTTGGAGCTGGAGTTGGAACATTGGTCGGTGCGATAGTTGGAAATGCTGTTGATCAACACCATCAAATCGCAAGAGAGGCGGCTTTGACCAATAAACGTGTTGTCTATTATGATCATAAAAAGGATCATGCGATCGAAGTGATTCCAGGGCCTGAGGACCAGCACACAAAGTGTCGCAAAGTGACAAAGCGCGAGTGGGACAAAGGATATCTTATGAGCGAAAGAGTTGAAGAACTTTGTGAAGGAGAGAAACTTACAAGTGAATATTAAGTGTGAAATGTAGATCTTTGAAAGGTCTGGGAGTTTTTCTTAAATTGGCCGCGGAATGAAATATCAGCGACTTCATTGT
>JASFJF010000048.1:0-14408 GCA_050122255.1 Desulfobacterales bacterium | reverse complement strand
CAATTTCTTTAGTCCAGTTTTTTATTATTAAATAGCAATTTTGAATATATGATAAAAACAAATAAATTGTTGTCAAGATATTATATAAAAAAAATATTGCATTACTAATAATTTTTATTATATTTAGGTAATGATTTACAGTGAAAACAAAAAAAGGAGCGAAATGGTGAAAAATGATAAAGACAAGCAACGGAACACTGTGGGTACTCTGTCTAACCCATCGACCATGGATCTTAGAGGACGGCAATCCGTGCGGGCCACATTTCGACTCTCGGAAGCCTGTATTGATGCGATCACTGTTCTCTCAGCTCAGCTGGGAATCAAGCAAAAATCCGTTTTTGATCATTTAATGGAGGATGCTCAAGTTTTAAAAGACATGGCCCGTGAAATGGAAAACCTAAAAATGGATCCTCACGAACGTATTCAAAAAACGTTTGTTATCAGCCGCAGGTCATTATCTTTTTTGGATTCGATTTCAAGTGAATATGATGCTCCCAGAGATGCTTTGGTCGAATATTCGGTTCGGAGGCTTTTGCCGATCATTGCCAAAGAGCGCAAAAAACATGAGAAACGCAAGGAATTGTTTGCTGAAATATCGAATCATTTTGCAGAAGGTGAGAAGGTACTTGCAAAAGCAGAGGAGATGCTGGGCACTGACGACCCGTTGGTCAATAAACTGAAAGCCGCAATCTCGGTATATAGAAGTGCTTATGATGACATTGTCAAATTAATTGATAGGGGAAAGATTATAGAAGAATTTAGACTTGAATAGGTGGCAGCATACCCGGGATTTATCGATTGATGAAATTCAACACCAATCTACAATATTTCGTAGGACTTTCAATCTGAGGTTTCGTTTCTACTAAAGGTTGCCAAATCGTTGACAAAAGCATTCACTTTAAAATGCCGTCCCCACACTGAAGTGAAAAACGAAAAAATCCTCGTTGCGCTCTGAATCACGATCGGGATTAAACGCAAAATCGATCCTCGCCGGGCCAACTGGCAGCAGATACTGTAAACCGAAGCCAACACCGGAACGGAACCCTTTGAAAAAGTCATTATACGTATCTGAAATGACATCAGAGCGGCTATCATACGGCGAGTTGCCTTGTTCTTCTCGTGAACGATTAGGGGAGATATTCCCGTAGTCAACAAACACCGAACCGATAAGATTACCAATTAAACGTTGACGAAGCTCTATATTGATGGTGTTGAAGCCATAACCGCCGGCTGGGTCTCTTTTTAGATTTTGTGGACCGATCTCCGATTCTTTAAAACTTCGGACCGTGTTTTCACCACCGTTGAAGAACCTCTCAGCCAGCGGCAGGGTAATTTCGTCTCGACCCGGCAAGAGAAGACCTGCGGTATAACGAGCCCCGATAACAGTTGACCCGGTTATTTGGTGAAAAAATCGAGCGCCTCCTGTTAGACGCGAAAGATTAATGCGGCTACCCAAAATATCATCTGCCTGCTCAACTGAAGCGAAAATGCGCTGACCTGATGTAGGGAAGAAAATATCATTGCGGGTATCGTACGTCGCCTGCAGCTTCAGGCTGGCAAACCCATAGTTCTCGCTCGATGTCTTTTCTTTTTCATCTGTGTCAGATATGGCCGTATTTCGAATCATGTAGGTGCCGGTGGATGACAGGTTTTTTGTTAGGTGTTGGCTCATTACAAAGGACATGCCAACGTCCCGGCGCGTAAAAGACGGCTCTTCTCGACGATTGTAAAACGCATTCAGTCCGGCCCTGATATCGGTATTTAAAAAAAAGGGATCGGTCAGATTGCCCACTAAAGATTGTGCTTTCAAGGAACCTGTAACCTGTGTTCCGAAGATGCGAGCCGTTCCGAAAAGGTTTTTCTCCCGAAAACCGACTCTTAACCGCAATTTTTCATAAGATCCCCATCCTGGTTCAAAAAAAAGTTCTTTTGAACGCGTCTCCTCTACCTTCACGACAAGTACCCGGTTTTCGAGTGTGTCGGTTTTTTTTAGTTCAAAGTCAACTTTTGAAAAAATTCCAGTTTTGTATAAATTCCTGAAACTTTCCCTTTCAAGGAATAGGTCATAGCGATCTCCAGGTGCCAACTGGATTCGGTCTTGTATGAAACTGGAACGGGTTCGCTGGTTGCCGCGGATTTCAATTGCCGAAATATTAATCAGAGGACCGCTTTTTATCGATACATCCAAGACAACTTCGGCAGGCTTCTTTGTAGTCCGCTGTTTTACATCGACTGCAGCATTCGGAAAACCATGGTTTCCGTATGCCTCAAGGACTTTGGTCTGAAGGAGAAGTTTTTTGCGATTGAAGTACGGTTGGCCGATCAAATCCTGGCGTATTTGGTCAAAATTGTTCTCAGCGTCAGCAATTATGTCTCCGTGAAACTCAATGTGTGATACCGTATGTTGAACTCCTTCCTGAATGGCTATATGGCAATCAACGAGACTCCGATCTTTTGAAAATTCAAGTTTCGGCGTCTCAACGACCACATCCAAGTAACCCTGAGCAATGTAGCTCTGACGAATCTCATCAATTGCCGCATTGAACTTGGAACGAATAAAAAGCAGCTCACCCATTCCGAATAGGCCTGAGCGACTTTCTTCAAAAAAGTCCTGGAGCGCATCATCATTAAACGCAAGGTTGCCGGAAAATGTGATGGTTTGCATAATGACGCGAGGACCTTCAGAAATAGTAAATGTGACTTTAGTGATGTCATTTTTTTCTATTTGGTAGTCTACTTTAGCGAATGCGAAACCCGCATTACGATAGGCTAAAAGCATCTGATAGGCGGCGTCATCAATATCCGAAGCCCGCTGCCCGAGCCCATCAAAATTTTCAAGCTCTGTAGCTGCCTCATGGCGTAGCTTCGCCTCGCTTAGCGCTTCATTACCCCGCAAAAGGATTATAAATGATGCAGATTTTTTGGTTTCATGTTTTATCTCAGCCGACGCATAATTTACATAACATGCATTCGAAACAGCGGTTACGCTGAGGCACAACCATAAAAACAGACGCTGATAACGGGACAGGTACCATAGGATGGAATTTTCAATCGAAACGGAAAACAAGCTTAATTCCTCCGTTGTAATAATCGAAATAATCCCGTTCACCTGTCAAGTACAGGCTGTCCCCATCAATAAGGTTGTTTTCTGAAAGCCGAAACTGTGAGTGGATAGTTTCTTCGCCGCGTTGGGTAATAGACCGTCCGACCTCCACCTCGAATCGATCCATTATAGATTCGATTGTTTCATCAGATTCGCCGAATAATCGTGAGGTCAAGTCCCGACCTACAAACATGGCTACGTTCAATTCCTGGGCCGTACCGCTAGCACGGTTTCCACTGCTTGTTGGTGGTTTGCCGGTTAAAAGGAGCATCAACAGCTCGTCGTCGGGCAGGGGGGGGATTGAAGATAGGGTTATGACTGGCTCGTCATATGGGCCGTCGATCACAGCGGCAATATCGTAGCTGCGCATAGTTGCCGTCCCGAGTAGGTCAAGCTTTGGACGGTCTGGTTCAGTTTGTTCGAATCGAACCAGACCGGCCTGCAAATTCATTCGGCCAGCTGGCAGATAGAGGCGGGTGGGCTCGACGTAGATTTTGCCGACCAGCATTGGAACTTCACCCGTGCCAGTAAGCATAAGATCTGGACGGACGGCCCCCCGGGCTAAATTATTACGCACTACAAACGGCTTTTTAGCCGTCATTTGAATGTTAAATTTTAGATCGTTAAATGGTGATTTCCGGATAGAAAAGAGTTGAAAGCCTCCTCCGGTATCTGATTTTGTGATACCCTGGAGGCCCTTGAAGCCCTCGAGAATACCAAAATTTTTGAACAAGCCGCCATCGGTGAGAGCCACCTCTCCGGAAAGCTCCATTCTGGGAATCTGCCCCCTTAAAACAAGCTGTGTATCTGCCCTCAACCGAACGCTTTCATCACGATACAAGAGAATATTTTCTCCTTGGAATTTAAAATCTACTTCCGAATCAGGCTCCGTCGTCGTTTTAAACGTTCCGGCCAGGTTAAATGGAGCGCCGCCGAGCTCACCGGAAAATTTATGCACACGGATCACTTCTGGTGTCACTGATGTCTCTACGTTAAGATTTCCAAGAGCAGGCATATCAAAATCAGGAATGAGCTCCGCATCCGAAAGTTTGATCGTAGCATTGGCGGTGGGTGCTGTTATGGGGCCTTGCAGTGTACCGTGGACTTCGAGACCACCACTTAACCTCCGTATTCCGGCAACTTCCTGCGCAAGCCAATTTAAATCCGAAACGTTCAACGAGCCTTCAATGTGAACTTGCCCGAGTCGCTTGAATTTTTGAAAAGCGAACACATCCACCGCTGACGGAGCCTCTACCCACTGACCTTGCGCACTTAATCTCCAACCGGCAGAATGTGCCTCGAGCCGCCTAAGAGACATTGAGTTGCCGTCGATTTGGACATTTACAGATGCAGTGTAAGGGCCTGGTGGAAGTGGTCTTATGGAACCAGGTCTTTCCAAATCCTTTATTTCTATTTGCAGTGTCCCGGCAGGACGCGCCCAGCTGCCGGCAAGCTTGAGATTGCAATCAATAGATCCTCTGGTATCCTCAACCCAAGGAAAGACAATATTTAAAATTCGGGCATCAGTGATGCGCGTGCGGCCGGTTAATTCAAGTTGTCCGGGTGCCAAAAAATTCGTAGCAAAGGGATCTAAAGGAAGGGTTCCCTCGAGATAGATCTGCTGTCCTCTTTGGCCTGACCATAAAAATTCGTGAATTTTAAAATACCGATCGCCGTACTCAACGTTAAATTTTCCCGAAAATGCCATCGGTATATCCCGGCTACCGATATGATCAAGTGATCCTAAGACGTTGAAGATGGGCGCATTAACAGATCCCCAGACTTTAATTTGCGCGTTCAGCCCTTGAAAGCGAATTCGATCAGAGGCAATAATTTCGAGCCAGCCATCACTTCGCAAGTCCGCTACCGTGATCAGCAAATCCGATTTTGCGTCCGGGTCAAACACTCCGTTGACAGATAATTTGCCCGCTGAACCGCTGAAGGTAAGATTGTCGAAGATGGCGGTGCCGTTGCGAAAAAAACGACACTTTTGCGGTCGCTCAAGTGCAAACAAGGTATCCTGATTAATTACAGCAGCTTTTTCGAGTGATAATTCAAATTCGGTATCATCAGCGTTGCGCCGGACATGACCCGCTAACTGTATGGTTCCATGAGTCGTTTTTATATCTGCCGACTCGATAACAAGCAGGCGCTTAGCATTTTTTAATTTTGCAAATCCGCTATCGATGCCAATGGTTTGAAAACGCAAATTTTCAACTTGCAATTCCGCCTCGGCATCCGGATTCAACAGGTCACCTGAGGCACGTAACCGACCGTTTAGCGAACCGGATACAAGTGTATCTGCATGCTGCCAAACAGCGGCATAAGTTGATAGATTTGATATTTTTGCAATCAGGTTAACGTCTTCTAATTGTTTTAGTTGACGATGCATCTTTCCGCGGACATACAATCGGTCCTTTTGATGCCGAAATTCAGCTGAGGTAACCGTCAGTTCTTTTTCCGAAAACCGTAGATCGACATCGGCATCGCCGAAAGGCTTTCCATCAATGCGGATCTGGCGAGTCTGTAAATTCAGATTGCCCTCTGGCCTCGTAACCGCCCCAGACAGGTTGATTGTCCCTTTCAATGCACCCTGGATGCTGGGTAATCTTTTTGATCGCCTCCAAAACAGGGGGATTATATCTTTGACATACGGATCGAGATCTTTGACATCAAGTTGGAGGTGGATGTTTTTAAATGATTTTTCCGTCCAATTGACGGTTCCGCGGCCGTTTGCGCGATCTTCTCCTCTTTGGATTGCAAGCGTTTCGATAGCAACGCGCTTAGTATCTGCTTCAGCCAGCATTGATAAATCACCGACTGCTATATTTTGATAGGTAATTGCGTCGCAATCAAATTTTGCGTTGCCCAGCGGGTTTTTGAGCGTACCCGCTATTTGGATATGGCCTTGCATAGAGCCGCCCAGCGCCGGCAAAGTGAAAATTTGGCTCAAGATTTCTATATTCGGCAGATCAACCTGCAGGTTTGCTGCAAGCGGAGAATCGACGAGGGTGCGCTCGGCGATCGGCAGACCAATCCGTGCAGTTTGCAGGCGAATATGGCCATTGTCGGTTTCAAGGATTCCGGTACTTATTCGGATATCGCCATCTTCCATTGTTCCGCGTAGTTTTAGCGTGTGGTGAGGAACCTGCCCATCGTATTGCTCAAACGTAAATCCTAAAAGATTTAATAACAAAGGGATATTGGAACCTTCCAGGTACCAGTCCACCAATAAGGATTGCAAAAGAGCATTCCGGTCCGCTTTAACGACAGCTTCGGCTGAAACAGATGCCTTGCGAATGGATAATCTGTTGGTGTCATTTACCAGCTCGAGATCTGATATTTGCAGCTTTCCGTTTATAGACATAAAAGCAAAGGCAAAACTCTCAGCGATTATGCCATTTAGGTTTGCTCTGGAAACCTCAATATCCAAATGAGTCTCAAACTTATTGGGTTGTTCTAAAGGAAGATTCAAATGTCCTTTCATGGAAAGAATACCGCCAAATTTTGCAGCATCGGTGGCAAGCAAGCCAGATATCTGTTGTAAATCAATTTCATGACCTGACAGTTGTACCTGTAAACGATTCGCAGCCAGAAGACCGTTAGCTTCCAGGCGACCGCCGGCCGGGTTTACCACTGACTGAAACTGCATTCGATCCGGTAAAGCACCGAAGTCGATTGCGACCGATTCTACAAGGGTCTGTCTCCCCACAACAAGGTTTTTTAGCTCTAAACGCGTATCTGAATAAATTATATCAGCATCTAAATTGGCAGCGATATCGCGAAAATCAGGATGTCTAAAAGACCATTCAGATATGTGAAGTTTAATCCGGGATGCCGACATCTCGTCAAAGAGGGTCGTTAGCATTATCCCCTTAAACTGGGTTTTGTATCCAATGCCTTTCAATTTTAAGGTACTGTCGCTAACTCGAATCAGCGGCAAATTGGGTGGCATTTGAAGGTCAGGCCAGCTGCCCCTCCCATCGTCGGTGGCAGTTATCTTTGTCAGATCGATTGCAAGCGAGCCCCCGTCTAAATCAATTGAGATTCCAGCCAAAAAAGCGTGCAAGCCTTTGAAAAGGTCAAATAAATGGTAGCTGATATTGATCTTATGTAATTCCAAACTGTTAAAGGGGCCATCGGCAATTTGCTTCACTGTGCTTACGTTTTGGATTTTTATATCAGATAGATAGGATCCCGCCAATTGCCCGATTTTAATTTCCAGGCCGAGTTGGGTTGCAACCGTGCGCTGTAGATAAGTGATCGCATAAGGCGCAATTAGAATGCCACGAAATGTATATACTCCTGTGAACAGAATAATACTTATAAAAACGAGCCAGAACCCTACTCGCCGTGTTTTAAGTGATAATTTTTGATCAGTGGACATCTTTTATAGCTGATGTTTCAGGTAATCGTTTTGCATACACCATTTATTACATGATGGGTTGAAGCGCAACTGATAAACAGTTTTGAGTCGTTTACTCGCTAGTGACTGAAAAAACATTTAGCTTCCCGGCCCTCACAAAAACAGCGGTCACATTGGCAATATTATTTGCGCCCAATGCGTACGCCGCATCAGAGCCGGCTGCAATCAAAGCAATGTAGAGCAATATGTCCGGATCTAAGTTGCGTCATAGTCTCTGCAGGGTCTTTATACCGGCCTGGCCCTCGAGCGATGCACCCAGTACCACAAAAATCGCTGCAAAAACCGCAGCCCTGCGAAATTTGATCAAATCGTTTGATTTTTATGAAAATGCATTCTAATTTAGTAGAATATGTGAACATTTGCAAATCTTGAGGAATCGCCCATATGAAGTCAACGCACAAGAAAACCGCCCAATCGACATCTGCAGGTACAGGCGGCGAACTTTCACCACCACCGAATTTTATCAAATACATTATCGACAAAGACATTGTGGCCGGTAAAAACCACGGGCGCGTGCACACACGTTTTCCGCCCGAGCCCAACGGATATCTGCACATCGGGCACGCCAAATCCATCTGCTTAAATTTCGGATTGGCCCAAGAATATCGCGGGCTGTGCAACCTGCGCTTTGACGACACCGACCCCGCCAAGGAAGAAGTTGAATATGTGGAATCCATCAAATACGATGTCCGCTGGCTGGGATTTGACTGGGAGGATCGCCTCTATCACGCCTCTGATTATTTTGAGCAATTATTTGAATATGCAGTTCAGCTGATCAAAAAAGGCAAGGCCTACGTTGACAGTCTTAGTTCGGATGAGATCCGGGAATATCGCGGTACCCTGACACAGCCGGGCAAAAACAGCCCTTATCGTGGGCGCACAGTGGAAGAAAATCTGGATATGTTTGAACGCATGCGGGCCGGCGAATATGACGAAGGTGCCCACGTGCTCAGAGCCAAAATCGACATGGCATCGCCCAATATGCTGATGCGCGACCCCACCCTGTATCGCATCAAAAAAGTTCCCCATTACCGCACCGGCGGTATGTGGGTAATCTACCCCATGTATGATTTTACGCATTGTCTGTCGGATTCGATCGAGGGCATTACCCATTCGATTTGCACCCTGGAATTTGAAATCAACCGCGAACTTTACGACTGGGTTCTGGACCAGCTGAAGGTCTACCATCCCCAGCAAATTGAATTTGCGCGTCTTAACCTCAACTACACGGTGCTCAGCAAGCGCAAGCTGATACGCCTGGTCGAAGAGGGCCATGTCGACGGCTGGGACGATCCGCGCATGCCGACGATATCGGGTTTGCGGCGCCGGGGCTACACCCCGGAATCCATACGCAATTTTTGCGAACGCATCGGAGTGGCCAAAGCCGACAGCATGGTGGACATCGCCCTGTTGGAATACTGCATCCGGGAACAATTAAATAAAATTGCTCCGCGGGTGATGGGTGTCCTGCAGCCCTTGAAAATCATCATCGACAATTATCCGCAAGGTCGAGTGGAAGAACTGGACGCCATCAACAACCCGGAAGATCCCGATATGGGCACCCGCAAAATTCCTTTTTCCCGGGAACTGTATATCGAGCAGGATGATTTCATGGAAGAACCCCCTAAAAAGTTTTTCCGCCTGGCACCGGGCCGGGAAGTCCGGCTGCGCTATGCCTATTTCTTAACCTGTGTTGACGTGATCAAAGACCCGGCAACCGGAGAGGTGACCGAGTTGCATTGCACCTATGACCCTCGGACCCGCGGCGGCGACGCACCGGATGGTCGCAAGGTAAAAGGCACACTACACTGGGTATCCGCATCGCATGCCCTCAACGCCCGGGTAAACCTTTATGAACACCTGTTTGCGAAAGAAAATCCCAACGCAGTCGAAGAGGGCAAGGATTTTACCGACTACCTTAATCCCGGCTCCTTTAAAACATTGACAAATTGCAAGGTAGAGCCTTCTCTGCATGCAGTCCGGCCCGGCGATCGTTATCAATTCGAGCGTCTGGGCTACTTCAGTGTCGATACCAAAGATAACATACCGAAATATTTAGTATTTAATCGCATCGTTACCTTGCGGGACACCTGGGCAAAAATTCTCAAAGCCCAGCAGCAAAAAAAGTAACCACTTCGCTGGAAACCGCTTTGACGCTTGAATTGTGCCATAAATTATGGTACCAACGTTACCAGATGAGGGGGGTGATATCCTCAGAATAGTTTGAAAAAATCAAAACTCTGATTTCGGGGTGGTTTGCCGGTCGGACTCTGACGTTGCGGTTATTCATTTTTCCCATTGTTTTCTGTGTTGAGAGTTCATTTCGAGATCACCGGCACCATGTTTTTTCCGGTCAACAGGACGGAAAGCCTGGCGCATGTCTTTCAGCTTGAAGATTTTGACGTGCCGCAGCGACCTAAATTCCCATTCAGGCGGGAATGCCATTAGCAGCGGCAGGAGGAGAGCAGATCTGGTTCTAAAGTAGGGGTGATCTCGGATTTGAATTCATTGTGGACTGATAAAGGGGAAGGAAATTAGAGAGTCTGTTTTAGGCAACCACCCCGATATTTAATTAAAGAGGTTAGCCCGTTTGCCGGTTGATCAAGATAAGGGTTCTTTACTAAACGATCTAACGGGCTCAACAGGCTAAACCGGCTAACCTGAATCCACGACCCACTATATTTGAGACCCCACCATTTATTCATTTTTGCAAAAGAGCTTAGCCGGATTCAGAATACGATGCCCACATAACCCACAAAACTATCGGCCGGGTTTTTATCATAGCTGGTGGCATAGGCTATGGACTCAGCCCGATCCGCGCCCAGATATTTGGCGGCCTGAATGGCAGTTGCAGCAGCACCGGCGCAGCATGCATTCTGGCTGGCCAGGGCTTCTTTGATAACCTTTTCAGCATCCATATCCAGCATCAGGTCGATAATGCGACGATCATTTTGACGGCGGACCCAATCGACCGCCGGGGGACCCGCGCCTCTCGATACGAATCCGTAATTCGGGCCGTAATGGGTCAAATCGGTCGACCCGATCACTTTAATATTCAAATTCAAACGTTTGGCGATTTCAGCGACTGCCTGTCCGATGGCCAGCGAGCTTTTGGCCGGTGGCACCCCCACGGCGACAATGCGTGCATTCTTAAAGAAATATTTGATAAAGGGCAGCTGAAGCTCAATGGTATTATCCTGGGTAAAATTATCAAAGGATTCGAGGGTAAAGGAAAACTGCCGGGCTAGTTCGCCGGCCAATTGTGTTTCAACGATCAGTTCACCGAAGGGGGTTTCCCAGGCGCCATCGACCATCATCACGCAGGCATCGTTCGGATGAAGGTGCATCCCAAAAACCACCAGAACATCAGGCGGATCATCTGATCTCAAAGTGTTGATCACATTGCAGGCGATACTTCCTGAAAAATACCAGCCGGCGTGGGGAACGATGCCGCCAACCCACTCTCCCGATGGCAGATCGAGCTGCCGGCCCGCATCGATAAACCCGTTGATTTCTTTCTCGCATTCAACCGGACTTGAAGGATACCAGTTGCCGGCAAATACCGCCCTTCTAAGTTTTGTGGATGTCATGGCTCTCCTCCTGATAGTAAACGCCGGGCTTGAGACAAAAGACTCAAAAGTGCAGATTCGTTGCTGAAAACATTGCAGTTGCGGTGAAGTGAGCGTTCGTAAGAATGAGTGAATTCAGGTATTCGGGTGTAAGTGGATAAAGCCTTTGGTCTTGCGCCGCGTGCCGGTTATCATAGCGAATTGGTTGTCGTCGATAGACCGGCTCTTCCTAATTGCAACCCTGCCGAGATCAATAATAGAGTAGTATAGGAGATTCGAAATGAATTGTCCATGCTCTTTTACAGATCGTATTAATTAGTGAACATGCCCAATAGAATTGTTTTAATGCTGATTCAGGCCAACTCGCTTTTCTTTTTGAAAAAAATGCTTAATTTGAGCTTTGGATATTCAATGCAATCAACCCAATCTCTTTCGTCGATCATTACGTTTATGGGAGGTTTATATGTGGGAATACACGAATAAGGTCAAAGATCATTTTCTCAATCCGCGCAATGTGGGCATCATCAAGAATGCTGACGGCATAGGCGAAGTCGGCTCGATTGCCTGTGGAGACGCCCTGACATTTTATTTCAAGCTTGATGAAGACGGCAAAATTAAAGATGCCACATTTCAAACCTTTGGCTGTGCCAGCGCAATCGCTTCCTCCTCGGCCCTAACAGAAATGGTTAAAGGCAAGACCTTGGAGGAAGCCAAAAAGATCACCAATGAAGACATCGCCGAATACCTGGGTGGTCTACCCAAAGAAAAAATGCACTGCTCGGTAATGGGCCGTGATGCACTGGAAAAAGCGATCAGTTGTTATCTTGATGAGCCCGAAAAAGAGGTTGAAGGCGAAATTGTGTGCGAGTGCTTTGGTGTTTCCGACCGTGACATCGAACGCGTGGTTCGTGAAAACCATGTTTCCACCATCGAAGGTGTCACCGATTACGTAAAAGCCGGGGGTGGCTGCGGTAATTGTCATGACCGTATCCAGGAAATCATCGACACGATCCTGGGCAAAGAGCGACCGGTTCAGAAAAAAGCGCCAGCCTTAACCAATTTACAAAAGATTAAATTGATCGAAGAAAGCATTGAGCGCGAAATTAATCCGACGCTGAAAAAAGATGCCGGCCGGCTGGAATTGATCGACGTTGATGGGAATCGCGTTCTGGTTCGCATGGGCGGATCTTGTGCATCCTGCGTCAAGTCACCGCTCACGCTGAAGCATTATGTTGAATCCAAGCTGCGAGAGCTGGTATCGCCGGACCTCGTGGTCGAGGAGGTGTCGTCATGACTGTCATCTATGTGGATAACAACGCCACTACCAAAGTTGCACCAGAAGTACTGGAAGCCATGCTGCCTTATTACAGTGAACATTACGGCAATCCGTCCAGTATGCATTCTTTCGGCGGAAATGTAGGCGGGGCCATAAAATCTGCACGTGAAAACGTAGCAAAGCTCATTGGCGCAACTCCCGCGGAAATCGTTTTTACCAGCGGCGGAACGGAAAGTGACGGCACGGCTATTAGCGCGGCTATCGAATCTTATCCGCACAAAAGGCATATTGTCACATCCAGAGTTGAACATCCAGCCATCAAAAATCTTTACGAAAGCCTGTCAAAAAAAGGATACCGCACGACATTCGTTCCGGTTGACAATAAAGGCAGACTCGATATTGACCACCTGTATAACAGTCTGAGCGAAGAAACAGCCGTCGTCAGCCTGATGTGGGGCAACAATGAAACCGGTGTGGTTTTTCCTATCGAAGAAATCTCGCAAGAGGTTAAAAGCCGGGGGATTTTATTTCATACGGATGCGGTTCAGGCTGTAGGCAAAATTCCCCTCAACGTTGGCGAAAGCGGTGTGGATATGCTTTCCATTTCCGGACACAAATTTCATGCACCCAAAGGAATCGGTGCGCTGTATATCCGCAAAGGCACCAAATTTTCCCCGTTTATGATCGGCGGCCACCAGGAAAGCGGACGTCGTGGGGGCACTGAAAATACGGCCGCGATCATCGGTCTGGGAAAAGCTGCCGAACTGGCATGCGAACATCTTCAAAACAACGGATACGATGCTGTCAGCCGGTTGCGGGACAAACTCGAGCGTGCCCTGTTGAAAAAAGTCCCCAACGCGATGGTCAACGGTGATACGACCAGCCGGCTGCCCAACACCACCAGCATCGCCTTCGAATATGTCGAAGGCGAAGCCATCCTTCTGATGATGAATGAACACGGCATTTGCGCCTCTTCAGGATCAGCCTGCACATCCGGGTCGCTGGAGCCCTCGCATGTGCTGCGCGCCATGGGGGTTCCCTTCACCGCAGCCCACGGCTCCATCCGCTTCAGTCTCAGCCGCTATAATACCGAAGATGAAATCGATGTGATTGTCGATAAGCTGCCGCCGATCATCGAGCGACTTAGAGAGCTGTCGCCCTTCTGGAAGCAGGCCATGGAGGGGGTAGCTCAGGATTGATAAGAATAGTTCACCGCAAAGACGCAAAGATCGCAGAGAATAAATAATTTGTTTTCTTTGCGTTCTCTGCGCCTCTGCGGTAAAAGACACCTCGCTTAAGCCTTCTGCCGAATCTTATTCTTGAGCCATTCGATCCAGGCGTCGAAGCCCTTTCCGGTTTTAGCAGAAATTTCAAAAACCGGCATTTGCGGATGAACCTGATGGATGAAATCAATTGCCCTTCGTTTGTCAAAATCCAGATAGGGCAGCAGATCAACCTTATTCAAAAGCGCCGCCTCGCATTCGCGAAACATCAATGGGTATTTAACCGGCTTGTCTTCACCTTCGGTCACACTCAAGATCACAACACGTGAATCCTCGCCGATATCAAACTCTGCCGGACAGACTAGGTTGCCCACATTTTCAACGACCAAAAATTCAATCGCGTCAAGATCCAGCGTAACAGCCGCCTTTTCGATGACGTGCGCAACCAGGTGGCAATCGCCCCCGAACTCATCGGTATTGATCTGGACCACCGGCGCACCGGTATTGACCAGCCGGTCGGCATCGTGGGTCGTACAGATATCACCAACAATAACGGCGCTATTGATTTCCGGCATAATGTGCGCCAGGGTTTTCTCAAGAGTGGTCGTTTTGCCCGAACCCGGTGAGCTCATGACATTGAGCACGAAAATGCCCTTGTCGGCAAACAACCGGCGGTTTTGCTCGGCCATTTTGGCGTTGACATCCAGAACGCGGCGCACGACCTTGATCTGCCGGGTTCCGCTTTTTTGGGTGCTCACATCTGCTGCTGCAGGCCGCTTGTGGGTATGATGGGATTTGTGAAAATTTTTAT
>JASFJF010000047.1:0-14509 GCA_050122255.1 Desulfobacterales bacterium | reverse complement strand
AAGGAATTTACATGAGCGATTCAGAACGAATGGCCAATGTCGACCCGGTTCGTCTTGGCCCTAAAAGCCAGTTCAAATTCAAATGCCACCCGGGCGTGGAATGTTTCACCGAATGCTGCCGGGATATTAATATTATCTTGACGCCTTATGACATTATCCAGCTAAAAAACAAGCTGCAGCTGACTTCCGAGGAATTTATAGCCCTTTATACTGAGCCGCAGATGCTTGAAAAAACCGGATTGCCGGTCATTACGCTTAAGTTTCTGGAAGACGAAAAAGCGGATTCCGACAGCAAGCTATGCCCCTTTGTCAGAGAAAACGGCTGCCTGGTGTATGACAGCCGGCCAACCACATGCCGCTATTACCCGCTGGGGGTGGCATCGTTGAGCCACAAAGAAGATGCAGACGAAGAAGAGTTCTATTTTTTTGTGCATGAGCCCCACTGCCTGGGGTTTAAAGAAGAAAAACTCTGGACAGTCAAAGAATGGCGCAAAGATCAGGGCGTCGATATCCACGACGAAATCAATGCAGAGTGGACCGATTTGCTGGTGCGCAAGCGATCCTTCCCGCCCAACATGCAGCTGACCGAACAGACCAAGAATATGTTTTTTCTGGTGAGTTATAACATTGACAAATTCAGGGATTTTGTTTTTAAAAGTTCGTATTTGGATCGCTATGCGATTGAAGAATCCGTCCTTAAGCGGATCAAAAATGACGAAATTGAGCTGCTCAAATTTGGCCTAAACTGGCTTAAATGGCTGCTGTTCAAGGAAGGTGATTTCAAGCTGAAGCTCGGAGAAACTGAAAAATGATAAAAAGGCTATGAATTCGATGCCATCTCAGAACCCCTTTTCCTTCAGTTTGCGGCTTAGGTTCCAAAGAGGTTCTGAGATGGCTTCTTATGATTCATTGACTATAAAAGCCGGCCTTGCTGAATCCCAGCAAATCCGGCTCTTGAATTATTGTTTAATTTTATAGCTGACTTCAAAACCGTTAGATCTTGGTCAAGGGCACGGCGCAAATCGATTCGAAAGCGGAGCGTACACGGTAGTACGTGAGCATTTCGAATCGATTTGGAACACAGCCATTGGCCAAGAGATGATGGTTTTCAAGTCAGTTTAATATGACTCGTAGGTTAATCCCTCCCAGTACTTTTTATTTTCCAGGCGCTCGTTGATATCCACGTTAAAAAATTCCGCCACCGGTGCAAGAATTTCAGGTGCCGTGGTTTGTACCTTGCGCGCCGCATCCAACACGACCTGCAAACTCTTTTGGGTTAATTTGCCCAGCGGCTGCCGGCACATCCCTGACGGCATGCCCAGAATGGACATCAGCGCCTTATATGCCAGCGGGTTTCTGGCCCGGAAGGAGACCTCGCCATAAGGCGTCTGCTCGGTTGTTTTGACGGTTACCAGATTGAAGAGCGGCTCCAGATTCCGCATCAAAGACTGGGCTTCAGCCGGGTTGTCATCATGGATCAATTGGACCATTTGCGTAACAGCTTTGGGCGCCACGTTGGAAGCGACCGAGATCACGCCGGCACCCTTGATTTGAGGGTCGCTCATCATTTCATAGGTAATGCCATCGTCGCCGGATAAAATCATAAAATCAGGCCCGCAGCATTCACGGGTGCGCTTCATGTTGTCGAGACTGCCGGTGGCTTCCTTGACCGTCCGGACGTTGGGGTATTCCTTATGTAACAGGGCCAGGTCCGGCGGAAATAATTGGGTTCCGGTGCGGCCTGGAATAACGTAAGGAATAATGTCCAGATCATTATAGGCCGCGGCGATCGGGGCAATGTATTCTTTGCGAATTTCAAGAGAACTGGGCCCATTGTAATAGGGTTCTACCAGCAAGACGGCATCGGCCCCCGCTTCAGCTGCATGTTGGGTTGCCGCCAGGGACTCGGCAGTGTTGTTGCTGCCGGTACCGGCAATGCACAGGCACTTTCCCCTGGTTTTTTGGGCGATTGATTCGGTTACTTTGTTATGCTCATCCCAGCTGAGAACCGGGCTTTCCCCGGTGGTCCCCACCGCCAGAATGCCCGTGATGCCGTTTTGAATCTGGAAATCAGCCAGTTTTTCCAGGCCGTCATAGTCGACAGCATTATCGACAAATGGTGTGATGATTGCGGTATAGCATCCTGCTTTCATGATGGCCCCCCTATGGTTGATACATCTTGTTTTATCCCTGTAAAGTCTTAATATTAAGGGTATTCAAACGGTAGTTAAAAGCAAAATTGATGTCAAGCAAAAAGATGGGCGGCGCAATGAGCGCTTGAAAAACCCCCTTGTTTCCTGTACAAGCCGTTTCATTGTTTTGATGATCTGAATTTGAGCACAACACTTAATTTTGATAGAAGGAAAGCGTATGATGACAAAAGCGAAAAATGCGGAAGAATACATTGCCCAGCAGCGGCAGGCGATCGCTCAAAATCCGGAATGTGGTAATTCCCATTACAACCTGGGTGTGGCCCTGATGGGCCAGAAAAAATATGATGAGGCCGAAAAGCATCTCAATGAAGCTATCGAAAACAGCCCCGGTCTGGCCGAAGCCTACGTGGCCCTCGGCGGCATCGCGCTGCAGCGCGGCGATCTGGACGGCTGCCTGCGGCAAAACCGGATCGCTGTAAAAGCCAGGCCCGGATTTTCCGAGGGCTGGGGAAACATCGGATTTATCGAACTTCAAAAAGGAAATGTTGACGAAGCCATCAAGGCACTGGAAAAGGCAACCACATTTAATTTCAGATATGTTCAGGCCTTCGCCAACCTGGCCAACGCCTATTTGATAAAAGGCAGGATCGACGACAGCATCGAAGCCAATTTGAAAGCCATAAAGCTGCATCCGGATTTTGCACCGGCCTACAACAACCTGGCGATTGCCTATCTCGAAAAAGGCGAGGCCCGGGCGGCCATCAAACATTGTGAACGCGCTCTTGAGCTGGGATACGAGGTGCCGCCTGAAATTTTAAAAGAGATTGAAAATCTAAAAAAAGCATAAATTGTTTGATTGGTTTAATTGGTTACATTGGTTTAATTCGTTCGAACTTTCTCAAAATATCCCAACATCAGTGCCTTTAAATGTCTCGATTGTGGCGCGGGCATATCATTTGTTGATTTGGCAAACCAATGCAACCAATACAACGAATCAAACCAATCCAATGAAGCATTTCTTAGATGCCCCGTATATCCTTTTTCACATCCCACAGCCAGCAACCGGTCTCACCGGACAACCCGCTATGGCAGCAACCCATACCCCTGAGACTCGATACATTGCGCAAAGCCGACGATGTATCGGTTCGCCACACAGATTATTTTAAGGCAGCCCAAGCATTTCTTGAAGCCCGTAATTATGATGTGATTACACGAGCGGCATCGCAACGACTGGGCTACGCGGTCAAAGGGCAGGACCTCTCCGAAATTCGGGTTCGCCTCGAAAAACATGGTGCCTTCTACCATCCGGCGCGGGTCGAGATCGCCGTAGATCAAAAACAGCTTTCCTATGTTCTGAATGTCGCCATCTCAGATTCGGGCCGTCGTTTCATTGAACAGGACTACCGTCACCTGAAGCGTCTGAATGCCGAGACACCGTACCACTATTTGCCGCAGGTATATGGCTGGCAACAGATAAGCGGTCCAGCAGGATTGCATTTCGGTATGTTCTTGGGGGAATGGTTCGATGGCTATCATGAATTCCACCTGGCACCGGATCCAGCTGATAAAACAGTTAAAATAATCGTTTGGGATGAAAGCGGTGGAAGGTTTTTTCTAAACCCCGAACAGACAAAGACACTTTATGCCCAGGCGGCTAAGATATTGACCTGTTACTATAACCTGTTGTCCTTTGAGCAGATTTTGGCATGGCATCACGCAGCCGGCGATTTTGTGGTCAAACTCGCCGGCGACAGGCTCGATTCAAGGCTCATTACGATTCGGCGCTATTCATCGATCTTTGAAAACCAACAGCAGGCTTCATCAGAGGCTGGCGACCCGGGTTGGATTTTACACGCCCTGCTGGTTTTCTTTTTAAAGCTTTCAATTCAAATGCGCCTGGATCGCGTTGAGGGCGTTGGAGATATGGTATGGTCGCAAAAAATTGCCGTAGAAGCCACCGTAACCGGTTTTCTGGACGCGCTCTCGTTGAAACCGGACGTGGAGGTGTTGCCCGATTCTGTGTTGACCTGTTTCATGGCCTATTTTTCTGCGTATCAGGCAGCAGACCTGCTTGATTTGTGCGAGGCGATCGTAAGCCGCTTCAATCCCCGCATGCCGGAATTGCCTGTCGTCAAGAAAAATTTAAACGAACACGTGGAGACACTGCATAGTGCATTCCAGCAAATATTATCGATATAGGGGATTTTTTCTTTACCCGGCCGCAAGATATGGTATCTGCGGTCTGATTTATGGATTAAAGTGGCTTAAATCCGCGTTAACGCTGCTTTTTTATTGACAAGCACAAAGATTAATTCTATATCAAATCCTTTGATTATTTCTAAAAAAAATCACTGAAAATATTTAAGATAAAGACAGAAAAAACAGGTTGAGAGGAGGTGAATTTCAGCAGATCCCGGGAGGGGAAGATGATTGTTGATCGTTGAAGCGAAATCATTAACATTAATGGAGGTAAATAATGGCAAAACATAAAACCCCGTTGTTGGACCAGCTTGAAAGCGGGCCGTGGCCGAGTTTTGTTTCGGATTTGAAACAACAGGCCGAAGTCAGGGCGAAAAACAAGGACAAAGTCGAATTTCAGATTCCGCAGGATGTTGTTGAAGACCTGCTGGGGGTATTGGAGCTTTCGTTCAAACACGGCCGAACCCACTGGAAACACGGCGGCATCGTCGGTGTATTCGGCTATGGCGGTGGCGTTATCGGCCGCTACTGCGACCAGCCCGAAGAATTTTCGGGTGTCGCGCATTTTCACACCATGCGGGTGGCCCAGCCGGGCGGAAAATTTTACACTGCTGAATACTTAAGACAACTTTGTGATCTGTGGGACTTCCGCGGCAGCGGCGTCACCAACATGCACGGCTCCACCGGAGATATCATTTTTCTGGGAACCACTACGCCCCAGCTGGAAGAAATTTTCTATGAAATGACCCACAACCTGAATCAGGATCTGGGCGGCTCCGGCTCCAACCTGCGGACACCGGCCGACTGCATTGGCCAGGCACGCTGCGAATACGCCTGCTACGATACCCAGGCGCTCTGTTATCACCTCACCCAGGAATATCAGGATGAGCTGCACCGGCCGGCATTTCCGTACAAGTTTAAATTCAAATTTGACGGCTGCCCCAACTGCTGCGTGGCCTCGATCGCCCGGGCGGACATGTCCTTTATCGGTACCTGGAGAGATGACATCCGTATCGACCAGGAAGCGGTTCAGGCCTACATCGGCGGTGAGATTGCGCCCAATGCCAATGATCACAGCGATCGCGACTGGGGTGCCTTCGACATCCAGAAAGAGGTCTGCGACCTTTGTCCCACCGAGTGCATGTGGATGGAGGGCAACAAGCTGATGATCGAAAACAAGGAGTGCAACCGCTGTATGCACTGCATCAACGTCATGCCCAGAGCGCTGCGCATCGGAGAAGACACCGGTTTGTCCATTCTGGTGGGTGCCAAGGCCCCGATTCTCGATGGTGCCCAGATGAGCTCGATGCTGGTGCCCTTCGTCAAAGCCGAAGAGCCTTATGACGAGATCAAGGAAGTCATTGAGGCCATCTGGGATTGGTGGATGGAAGAAGGCAAGAACCGCGAACGGCTGGGCGAGCTGATGAAACGCCAGGGCTTTCAGAAGCTGCTGGAGGTCACCGGCTTACAGCCCGATCCGCGCATGGTTCAGGAGCCGAGATCCAACCCGTACATCTTCTGGAAAGAAGACGAGGTGCCGGGCGGATTTGATCGTGACATCAATGAATTTAGAAAATATCATCAGAGATAGGGGGAAAAGACCATGGCATTTGTATCATCAGGTTACAATCCTGACAAACCGATGGAAGGCAGGATTTCAGACATCGGTCCACGAAAATATGACGATTTTTATCCGCCGGTGATCGCCAAAAACAAAGGCAAATGGCTGTATCATGATGTCATCAAACCCGGCGTATTGGTGCATGTAGGTGAATCCGGCGATAAAGTCTGGACGGTCCGCTGCGGGGGCGCACGGCTGATGAGCACGACCCTCATCCGTGAGATCTGCGACATCGCCGAAAAACACTGTGGTGGCCACCTGCGGTTTACCACCCGCAACAACATCGAGTTCATGGTGGACGAGGAAAGCAAGGTCGATCCGCTGATCAAAGATCTTGAAAGCCGCAAGTTTGCCGGCGGCAGCTTCAAGTTTCCGGTGGGCGGAACCGGCACCTCCATTACCAACATCGTACACACCCAGGGCTGGCTGCACTGCCACACCCCGGCCACTGATGCTTCGGGTCCGGTCAAGGCCACCATGGATGTGCTGTTTGATTATTTCAAAGAGCACAAACTGCCGGCCAAGCTGCGCGTATCCCTGGCCTGCTGCCTGAACATGTGCGGTGCGGTCCATTGCTCGGATATTGCCATCCTGGGCTACCACCGCAAACCGCCGATGCTGGATCATGAATATCTGGACAAGATGTGCGAGATCCCGCTGGCAATCGCCGCCTGCCCGACGGCCGCCATTAAACCGGCCAAGGTTGAGTTTAAAGGCGAGAAGGTCAACAGCGTGGCGGTCAATGAACCCCGCTGCATGTTCTGCGGCAATTGCTACACCATGTGCCCCTCGATGCCGTTGGCCGACACGGAAGGTGACGGCATCGTTATCATGGCGGGCGGCAAGGTGTCCAACCGTATCAGCGCCCCCAAGTTTTCCAAAGTCGTGGTGGCCTTTATCCCGAACGAGCCGCCGCGCTGGCCGAAGACCACGGATTGCATCAAACATATCGTGCAGGCCTATGAGAAAGGCGCCAATAAATATGAGCGTCTGGGCGAATGGGCCGAGCGCATCGGATGGGAAAGATTCTTTGAGCAATGTGAACTGGAATTTACGCATCATCTGATCGATGATTTCCGCGATCCGGCATACTTCACATGGCGCCAGACCACGCAATTCAAGTTCTAAGCACGAAATAAAAATTGCAGGGGGCATATCGGATTGAGCGTGCCCCCTGCATTTTGGGAAAAGAGGAAAATTATGGCTCTGGACTACGAGGAATCAAAAGAGAAAATCGTTGCAGCACTGCAAAAGAAACAAAAAACCAAGTCCAAATTTTACTTTAATGATCTGGCCAAGATTTTAGAGGCCAAACCGCGCGAGGCCAAGAAAGTCATCAATCGTCTGGTGCAGGAAGAGGTTCTGGAATACTGGTCCAGCGGCAGTACATCATTATATGGACTTAAAGGTACCGGTAAACAGGCTGCCGCCGAAGAACATGATTAGGCGGTATTCATTTGCCTAATGCCGGGCTGATTTTCTCTGATTTTTGAACACCACCTTAAAACAAGCGGATAGAATGCGGTTTCCGCGTATCATGATTTCCGCGTTACGCGGTGGTTCGGGCAAGACTATCCTATCCATCGGACTGATTGCTGCCTGGCAAAAACGCAACCGATCCATTGCACCCTTTAAAAAAGGTCCGGATTATATCGATACGGGCTGGTTGGCCATGGCGGCCAACCGGCCCTGCTATAATCTGGACACCTTTCTGTTAGCGTCTCCCCAGATTATTGAGTCCTTTTTAACTCATACTCACTCGGATGATATTGCCGTTATCGAGGGCAACCGCGGGCTTTATGACGGCATCGATCTGGCCGGCAGCACCAGCACCGCCGAATTGACCAAATTGCTTAAAACGCCGGTCTTGCTGTGTGTGGATTGCACCAAGATCACCCGCACCATGGCCGCCGTCATCACGGGCCTTGTTCAGTTTGATCCGGATGTCGTGATCAAAGGGGTTGTGCTCAACCGGGTGGCAGGCGCCCGTCACGAACGCATCCTGCGTGACAATATCGAACATTATTGCGGCATCCCGGTTTTGGGCGCCATTCCCAAGCTAAAAACCCAGATATTTCCGGAACGCCACATGGGGCTGGTACCCACGCCTGAACATGACTGGGCCGGTGAATCCATCGATACTGCCGCGCAGGTGGCCAGCGACCATATTGACCTGGACGCTGTTTATGGCTGCATCCAGGATCTACCCCCTCTTAAAGTTGCAGCCAGCAGCCAGCAAGCAGAGGACAGAGGACAGAAGACAGAGGACAGAAAACAGAAGGCAGAGGGCAGAGGCCGGATGATAGAGGTCCCGCCTTCGCCTAATGGCTTCGGCGCGGCAAGCAGAAGTCAGAGGACTGAAGTCAGAAGTGTGAGAAGCTCTGATGGGGCCGAGAGACCACGGATTGGGATTATTAAAGATTCGGCATTTCAGTTTTATTACCCGGAAAATATCGAAGCCCTTAGAGTGGCCGGTGCGCAAATCGTTTTTATCAGCCCTCTGGCGCAAAACCCATTGCCGGCTTTGGATGCGCTGTACATCGGAGGTGGATTTCCGGAGACCCATGCCCAGCAGCTGGCTGAAAATATAGGCTTCCGTGACGCGCTCAAGGTCATGGCCGAAGACGGTCTGCCGATTTACGCCGAATGCGGTGGTTTGATGTACCTGGGTGAAGAGCTGGTGCTCGAGCAAAAAGCCTATCCCATGGTGGGGATACTGCCACTCACCTTTGATTTCTATCCCCGGCCCCAGGGCCATGGCTATACGGTTGTGACCGTTGAAAACCCAAACCCCTATTATGACATCGGTGCCGAAATCCGGGGTCACGAATTTCACTACTCGCGGGTGCTGCGCTGGAGCGGCAATGAAAAAGATCTGGTTTTCCGCATGCAGCGGGGGGTCGGGATTACCAAAGACAAAGACGGTATCTGCTACAAAAATGTGCTGGCCACCTATACCCACATTCACGCTCTGGGCACCCCGCATTGGGCACCGGCGCTGGTTCGCAATGCAACCGCCTATCAACAGAAAAAAGCGTCATGATTTACCTTTAATGGATATTCAGCGGATTGAAAAAGCAATTTTAGAAACTGTAGCTGCATCACCTTCCCGATTAACGCCCCGGCAACTTGAAAAAACCATCGCCACAACTTACGGCCTTGATAAAATCCGTACCAAAGCATTGTTGAAGCAGTTAGTTTCTGTAGGTGAATTGGAATATACTTATGAATTTGGCAGCACCTTCATGGTGCTATCGTATAATAAACCGGTGCGCATATCTGATTATGTGGTCGTGCGGCCACCGGGGCATCGATTTAATCCGGCACCCGGTGATGTCGTTATTTGCATACAGCCCGGGGCGGCGTTCGGCGGGGGCAGACATGCGACCACGCGGCTGTCGGTCAGGGCCGTTGAATATGTTTTAAAGAAAGTGCGCCCGAATTGGCTCGGCACGGATTGCTCGCTGCTGGACATCGGCACCGGATCGGGCATTCTGGCGATAGCCGCCATTGGTCTGGGGGTCAAAAAAGGGCTGGGCATTGATATCGATCCCTGTGCCATTGCAGAGGCCACTGAAAATCGGGATCTCAATCTTTTACAGGACCGGCTTGCCATATCTGACCGCCAGCTTGAAACCATCGACGATCCCTATTCATTGGTGATTGCCAATTTACGGTATCCGAGTTTGAAAAGCATTTATCCGCAAATGATACGGCTAACCGACAGCAACGGCTGGGTGGTTTTATCCGGGTTTCGCACTCACGAGATAAAAGATTTGGTGGCGCTTTATGCTGCGCGGTATTTTGAAGTTGTTTGGAAGGCTGATGAGCTGGGATGGGCAGCGATGGGATTGAGAAAAACCGGTGAAGCGTTTGGGCCCTAAATTATCAACTTGGATACGGCCATGTCATTTCCTGAAAAGCGATATGAATTGCAGGGTGCCCGTGGCCCGCTATTGTGGATATGATCATCATCAGGGGCTGAACCATAAGTGCTTAATGCCAGATATCCCCAATATCGGGCCACCCCGTAGTGATTTGGAAAATTATACCCGCATATCGCTTTTCAGAAAACAACATGACCGCATTGAGTGGCACTGTATGACGGGCGGTATTTTGAATCGGTTTTTAACACAGTTTTTGGGCGTTAGATGCATTTTTGAGACAGCTTCAAAAAAAAGGCGCGCATCTTATCGATGCACGCCTTTTTTTTGATGATCAGGCTATTCTCCTTCTTTTTTCGGATGGCACTTGGCGCAGGTCACCGGCGCTTTTTTGGGCTTATATTTTTTGTTAAACGCTTTGTGACAAGTCCGGCAGTTCATGTGATAGGCTTCGGCGTGGTATTCAAGCTTCATTTTTTTCTGTTCAGCCTTTTTAACCTTTTTTTCGCGCCATTGCTTTTTAAGCTCTTTGGGGACTTCACCGGGTTTTTTGTGGCATTCGATACATTTTTGAACCGGGTCGCCCTCTTTCAGATCGGCCAGCGGCTTGCCGTCTTTGTCGTGGTGGCACTCACCACAGCCGTTTTTGTATAGATCCGGGTACTGTTCGGCATAGTCTTTCTGGTGTTTTCCATGTGAAAACTGGACAACCCCTTTGGTATGCTCCTTATACGCCGGGTCCTCCAATGGGATGACATCCGGAACGGTTTTGGCATAAATACCAGCGGCAAGAAACAGGGCAGCACTTCCGACTACAACTAAAATCCACAACAGTTTATTCATGACTCTCTATTCCCCTCCTTTTTTCAACAGTTTACCTTTTACAGAGGACTTTGAAATAAGACTACTTTCTTATCAGGCTTAAACCATTCTGTCAATCACAAACATCAGACCAGATAGCAATATAACCCATTGAAATTATGTATATTAATTTTTTTTCAAAATATACAATCGAAATAGATGGCGTCCCACCGCAAAATTAACCAGCTGTCCAAAAGATTGGACGTCCGGCAGGCCGAAAAAGACGACAAACTTTTTCTGACTTTGATGTATGATGGGTTTAACAGGCCCGGCATCCATCAGAGGGCTGCCTGTTATGATGATGCACCTTGCTCGGCCTTATCGTCTTCTTTCTCAGGTGCCGTCTTTTTTTTGCCAAAAATCCGGGCGCCGATAATGCTGAGTTCATACATGACCATCAGCGGAAGGGCCATCATCACCTGGGTAACAACATCGGGAGGCGTTAAAATGGCCGCCCCGGCAAAAAATAGCAGCAGGGCGTATTTACGATTGCGTTTGAGAAAATCCACGGAGACCATGCCCAGACGCGCCATAAAGGTCAGCACCATGGGCAGTTCAAATACCAGCCCGAAGGCCAGCAGCAATTTGGCTGAAAATGCCAGGTACTCTTTCATGGATGGCAGGGGGCGGATGGATTCGGTGGCAAATCCCAAAAAGAACTTAAAGCCCCAGGGAAAGACGACAAAATAGCCGAAGAGGGCACCGGCAATAAAAAAAAACGAGGATAATAAAACAATAGGACCCATCAAGCGGCGCTCATTTTTGTACAGACCCGGTGCGACAAACATCCAGAACTGATAAAGAATGACCGGGCTGGCCAGCATTATGCCGGATAGCAATGATACTTTCAGGTAGGTAAAAAACGCTTCGGGCAGGCCGGTAAAAATCAGGTGATCACCGGTTTCCATCACTCTTACCAGAGGGCGCACCAGGATTTCAAACAGTGTCTCCTTAAAGCCATAAGAGGCCGCGAAACCGATGCCGATTGCCATAAAGATTTTAATCAGCCGACTCCTGAGCTCTTCAAGATGTGATGTAAACGGGATTTTTTCTTCTTCAGCGAGCATCTTTTTGGGGTCCCTCGGGCTTCTCTTTTCCTGCAGCGTCGACGGGTTGTTCTTTTTCTTTCTCAACCGATTCGTTATCGTTGTTCTTGAGCGCCTCAAACGCCTGTTTCACATTGCGGGTGCGATCGTCCGACCCGCCATCTTCCTTTTGCGGATCGGTCTGATCTTCGGTCGATTCTGAATCGGCGGGTCTTTTAAGCTCGGTTGTATCTTTGGTCAGGCTAACCGAATCTTTAAGGTCGTTGCCCAGGTCATCAAAGGCCTTTTTGACATCTGATAGGTCCTCATCAATCTGGATCGATTCTTTAAGCTCATGGGTGGCTTTTTTAAATTCCCGCATTGCGCGACCCAGCGATTTAGCCAGATCCGGTAATTTCTTCGGGCCGATGACGATCAGTGCAATCGCCAACAATAAAAGCAATTCGGGCATGCCGATGCCGAACATGATATTCCTTTTATTTGATAAGATATATTTTAAACAATTATTCAGAGGTGGTTTAAAAACCGCAGATCATGTTCGAGAGTAAGGCATCCTGCGAATTGACAATGGAATGTACACTTGAATACATGCGCATTTCAATCCGCTGGAAAACACAGCGATCGGACATAATACGGGGTTTAAAAGCCTCTTAAAGTACTGGTTTCGGGTGTCAGTGTCAAGGAGAACCGTTTATGAGACGGATCATTTACTCATCTTTTAAAATCAAAAAGTACAGTTCTCCGACGTGGGCCAAATGGCCGGCTGCCATTTCAGCATAGGGCCCATTGCCCCAAAACAGATCAGCGCGTCCCGGTCCCCGAATGGCGCCGCCGGTATCCTGGTTGAGCACAAAGCGCTGGCAATCCACCCAGCGGTCAACCTGACCGGCGCTGTTGAGCACCGGCTTCTGGGTCTGGATATATGCCAAAGCCGCATGTGGAAATATGCGTCTATCCAGGGCAATGGAGCGCCCTGGTGTCAGCAGTACATTCAGCGATCCCAGCGGGCCTTGCGGCTCTATTTTGAAAAAGACGTAACTGGGGTTGTAGTTAAAAACCGATGCCATCTCCTCCGGATGATCCTGCAAATAAGAACGGATTCTTTGCATGGACATTTCTTCGCGTGGTATTTTTTGCTCTTCAATTAAAAGCTTTCCGATGCTGCGGTAGGGCCGGCCGTTGCTGCCATGGTAATGGACATTGATGACTTCACCGCTATCCAGGAAAATTTTGCCGGAACCCTGAATTTGCAAAAAAAATACATCCACCGGATCTTTTACCCACACCAGGGCCTCGGCTCTGCCAATCAGGGCGTTTTCTTCCTCGATCTCCCGGCGTTCAAAATAGGGCACCACCGTCTTGTCGGTGTAGCGCCCTACGATGCTTTGCCCTTTGTATTTTTCACTAAAGGGCGACAGATCGATTTTCATCAGGTCCGTCGGCAGCGCGTAAATTGGATATCGAAATTCCTCGTTTTTATCCAGGCGGCCGCGTAAATGGGGTTCGTAATAACCGGTGAATAAAACCTCCCCTTTTTGATTTCGACCGATGGATTGATAGATACGGTAATTGGAGCGAATGAAGTTTTTAAGCTCCCTGTCAGTAGGGCGGGTGCGGATAAATTCCAAAAAATGCTGCAACGATTTTATCAGATGCGCCGCACCATAGCGGTCTTCACCAAACGAAAAAACCCGGTCGGGCGGCACTCTTTCCAGGTATTCCAGGCTTTTTAAGATACTGTGTTCCAGGCCGTCGTGTTCAAGGTCATCATGAAAATCCGGGTATGAAAAAAGCGAATGGCGAACCAGGGACGCTTTCTCCGGGGGCTTTTTAATCGGAGCCGGGCATCCGGTGATGAATACTGCCAGGGACAGGGTCAATATCAGGCTGCATTTGAAATTCAAAAAAAGACGAATTTTCATCGGTTTTATTTTCCTTTTCGAACGTATGTGCCGCTTTTACCGCCGGTCTTTTTCATTAGTTGGATATTTGATATGGTCATCTCTTTATCAATAGATTTGCACATATCGTATAGGGTCAGGGCCGCAACCGAGACAGCGGTGATGGCCTCCATTTCAACACCCGTCTGATCGATGGCGCGCACGACAGCTTCAATTCCCATGCGGCTATTGGCGGCATCCGGTGAAAAGTCTATCTGAATATGGGTAATATTCAAAGGATGGCACATGGGGATAAGCTCTGCGGTTTTCTTGGCGGCCATAATACCGGCTATGCGGGCGGTCTCAAGAACATTTCCCTTTTTCACTTTTTGGGTCTGAATCGCGTCAAATGTCTCCGGGTTCATAGAGACCCTACCAGCGGCCACTGCCGAGCGTTGCGTGGGCCTTTTTTGGGTTACATCCACCATCCTGACCCGGCCCTTTTCATCAATGTGGGTAAGTTTGGGCATAATATCTCCTACTTCATTCGATTATCCACAAAAAACATTATATTCGCAAAGCATAAAGATGGGTGCAATGGTTTCAGGTTTCGGGTGTCAGGTGTCGGGAAATCCTCTGCGCTTTGTCGATCCTCTGGGTTTTTAAATTTTCTCTTGTGCCCTTATTACTTTGACAGATTAAGCCGCAAAACGACAAGTCACGCTGCAAAGCTAAAAACGCGAAGCAGTTATTTATATGCTCAACTTTTTGAGGACGATCTGCCAGCGGCCAGTCGCCAGAATCCAGCAACCGGCAACCCACCAGCTTTTTGCCCGGTGCCTGACACCTGACACCTTAGGCTTTA
>JASFJF010000046.1:0-14666 GCA_050122255.1 Desulfobacterales bacterium | reverse complement strand
GCGGCTGCCGTATATGCCCGCCATATCGAGGGGCTGACCATCGACAATATGGAAGAGCTGACCTACTACGGGCGCAAGCGCATTCACAATCTCAAATACTATACCTGGGTCGAGCAACAGGGCAAAACCTATGAAGAGATTCAACGCCAATGGTATGACGATGATTACTGGGACAGCATCCCTGCTAATGCTGATCAAATTGACGCCCTGATCGAAGAGTTCAATGCGAAGACCGGGTTGCTCAACGCACTTTAGGTGTTCAAATGGAATGGATTCGATTTTAATTTTTGAATTTAGATAGGATTAACAGGATGTTCTTTTTTCATCACTTTCTTCCGGAAAGTGATGAACATAAAAAAATCCGATAAATCCTGTTAATCCTGTCATAGAAAAGTAAAATCAGGATCCATTCGCTTTACTTGTGAGCGCCTGTTCCGGTAATATTCTTGGCGGTTGTCATATAATCCGTCAACATCTCAGATAACAACTGTACTTCTTTGACAATTGTTTCATAATCCAAAAGCGTAAATCGATAATCTAATTTTAATATCTTACCGTTGGCAATGACGGTCTTAATTTCGCTGCCATCGGATGCCCAGATTAAATTTTCAACAACATTATCCAATCGGGAAGGTATCAGATTCGGCCGGGTCAAATCGATCAGCACCATATCCGCGTCCTTGCCACACTCCAAAGAACCCGCATTCAACCTTAAAAATTCAGCAGGTTCCACTGTAATTTTCCTCAGTAATACATCACTGGTCAAAAATGACGCATCTTGATGCAGCGCTTTTTGGTACTGGGCGGCTGATTTGGCGGCTAAAAGAATATCCTGATTGTCGGCACTGCCTGAACCGTCGGTTGAAATAACGAACGGGATTCCCATTTCCGTCATTTTTTTCAGGGGGGGCATGCCTGAACCCAGTATGGTATTGGCGAGAGGATTGTGCACGACCTTTGCGCCTGTTTCTTTTATGATGGACAGGTCGTTTTGGGTATTATTGACCTGATGCGCCAGAATTGTTTGCGTATCCAAAAATCCGATACTCTTTGCATATTCAATCGGGGTCATCCCATAGGTCTCTTTGAACCAGGCGGTTGTCTTCGGTTCTTCCGAACTGTGTATATGGATTAACGTTCCATTGTTCTTACTCCATTCTTTGAGCGCTTTTAGTAGCTGGGGGCCATTTGAAAAAAACTGATCTGGACCCGGTATGATCCATGTTCTTTCTACACCTGCAAATTTTCTGTGACACTCATTTAGCCTGTCAACCGCCAGATGATGAGGGATATCCAGAATTCGATCATCATAGTGTCTGTCCTGACTGCCGACTGCAATGATCATTTTGGTATAGGCCTGCCTGTTGGCTTCCACAATTTCCGCCACCCTGTACTTATTAAAATTGCAGTGATGGACCAGGGAAGATGTGATTCCATAGTATATGTCATCGACTCTTGCTTTTAAATAGGTAACAAGGTTCGGTGATTTGCCGAATCGATTCGCTAAGTCTTCCCTTTTCTCATCCAGAAATCCGGTAAAAAGATTAACGGCCCCATCCAACCAGGCGGTCAAGGGGCAATCTTTCGCAATCCCTATTAGTGGTGATTCATGATCATGACCATGTGCCTTGACGAAACCGGGTAAAAGGCAAGTCTCGTTACAGGCAATGTCATCGACCCTAAAATTGCCCTGTTTTTCAGAACCCACAATAAATAGGTCATTGCCATAATTTCTTATGATCTGATCGCCTTTTTCTTTTGTATACTGACCCGCCTCTGTTATGGTCGCATCTTCGGTAAGCACATAGCCGTCAAGGATTCTTTTTGATAAGCCCATCTTGCGGGACATGGGAATCATAAATTTACTTCTTATCAAGGTATGTTTTTTTGCATGCATAATTCAATGAGCTCCATTGACCTTGAGCGTTTACGCTCAATCAATATAAGACCTTATCCGGCTTAGCATCCCATTCTTTTAGCAACCCCAGACAGCTTTCGCGATCGACATTTATCGTTTCCATTTGAAGCACCTGCGCCTTGCCACTGAGGATATCGTAGATCAAGCTATCGTCAAACCCGATGATCGCTACATCGTCCCGGGTTGTTCCAAAATAGAGCCTTTTTATTCTTGACCAGTGGATAGCGGAGAAGCACATGGGGCATGGTTCTGAGGTGGAGTAGATCTCACAGTCCGAGAGATCGTAATTATTGAGGTGCGCGCAAGCCCTCCGAATCGCATTGATCTCGGCATGGGCGGTGGGGTCGTTTGTTTTCAACACTTCGTTATGCGCTTTTGCGATCATTTCTCCGTTTCTGACGATGACAGCGCCAAAAGGACCCCCATCGTTGCGATTAAAGCCCATTCTTGCCTCTTCAATTGCCATTTTCATCAATTGGTTCATGAGATATGAATCCCCTCTTAGGAATAGTTTTCAAAGACAACGCCCGTTTTCTGATTTCAGAGCAATTCTACCGTCAAAGCCGGCAGCGATACTGCCGGGCAGATTACCGCACCCTTATGAAAAGATTCAAATTATTCGTCAATGACACTAATTGCCTCTAAAATCCAGTTCTCCAATTTCTGGATCTCTCTCGATTTTGGCAATCCATGCTGCGACAAACAGCGCCGTCATCATGACATACCCCCAAAAGATCGTGCTAAAGTGCAGACCCAAATTTGGTGCATGCACGATCCCAATCAAGGTTAGGAGCGCAGTTGTGCCGGAAAAGGTGGCGGCCTTCCTAAAATCAAGATCAATTAGCATGGCTAAAATGGCCCCCCATAAGAGACCGGTGATGATCGCGCCTTGGGACAAAGCGCTTTGCCCGATCCAGACAATACCCTGTTGGGCGGCCTTTTCCGCAAATTCCATAGAACTGACATTCATCTCCGCATTCGCTACGGATACCGCTGACCTGATTTTGGTGGACAGTATATTGGACATGTGCGGGATGATCGCCACCGCCACGGCCAGTGAATGCTTGGCCGGCGTTGCCGAAAAAGCCTGGGCCGTTATCACAAGGCCGACAAATACCAGCATGGGCGCTACAGCGGCTTCTGGGATGAGCCTATATAGGAAATCGACAAATCCGAAAATTGCGCCGAGAAATAAAACAACCCCGACTCCCAAAGCATAGCCGCAACGGCCTTTCAAACGTTTGTAGGCGGGATGTCCAATATAAACGGTCGTAGGGAAAGCACTGCCAAAGAGCGTTCCTACCATGGTTCCCGCGCCATCCATAATCTGGCAGGTGCGAACCGGATATTTATCTCCGGCCGCTTCGGCCGATTCGACATTGTTCATGGTTTCGATAAAATTATATATCTCAATCGGCAATACAGCCGCCAGAACCGCCGGATACGAAAACATCAGTTTCAACCCCGCAAATAAATCTGCTATTACGGGAATCGGCGGATGAAATCCTACCCCGGAAAAATCAATTTTGGAGGCACCGGCAAAAAAGCCGACAAACGAACCGACAAGAATGGCAATTAAACCTGCCGGAAGACGAAAAGGCATCTTAATTCCAGCCACCAGTCCAGCCAGAACAATCATTAAAGAGGCAAACCCGACCAGTGGATTTTCAAAAATTTTTGCCAACGGCACTGTCGCTATCCATACAATGGCAATACCGGCCAATGTTCCCAGCATTCCGGCTCGCGGTGTCATTCTTTTTAACCAGGGACCGACGATGCTTCCCAGCATTTCGATGATGCCCCCGAGAAACGCAGCCGCCACGCCAACCTGCCAGGCAAGCATAGAAGCATCCGGGTTGCCGGATGCTTTTAGGCCCCAATACACCGGCCCGATGATACCGAATAAATACACAAACATAACGGGTGTGCTGATGCCATAGGGCAAGGCGGTCACATCGTTACGCTGCTCTCTGCGGGCCAGCCGCCTGGCCAGATAGACATAAAACGATAATCCGGCCAGCAAAGATACCCCCAGACCCGGCAGAATACGACCGAAAACGATCCGTTCCGGCATATTGAACACAAACAAGCATATACCGGATAAGATAACGATATTCGCCAGGTTATCGGCAAATAACGCCCAGAAAGCCGTTAAATCCCGACGATAGAAAAGTGGGTAGTGCAATTCTTTTTCCATGTTTCACCTCCTTTTGGGTAATAAATGAACGCTTTTTCTTTTACCGCTCAGGAGTCACTCAGATAAACTTTGCATTCCACGCATTGGTCCACGGTTTAGCCTCTATGGTCTGGCAGACAGTCCAAATTAGGGCCAGAGTTAAAATTTACCCAGAGACCCGAGAATTTTCTCCGGTTTGAATGGCCATTTTCTGATCCATATACCCACCGCGTTGTGGATGGCGATGGCAATCACCGGAGCAGCACCGTTTGAACTGATTTCGCCTACGGACTTGCCGCCGAAAGGTCCGAAAGGATCATCGGTAAAAACCAGTTCGGCCCGGAAATCTTCGGGCAGATCATTGATCATCGGTACTTTGTAATCCTTCAGGCTTGTATTTAAACACTTGCCCGTCTCATCCAAAATCATTTCTTCGTACAATGAATGACCAATTGCTTTGAGCACACCCCCATGTATCTGTCCCAGGGCCAATTCTGGATTTATGGGCGTGCCGCAATCCTGCAGAGCATAATATTTCTGTATCTTAACTTCCCCGGTGCGTGTATTGACGGCCACCTGACAGAAATGAGCACCATACGGAAACGCAGAATCTTCGGTCGTAAAACTGGCGGAGGCGACGAGTTGACCGCCACCGGTGCCCTTCTCTGAAAATGTCTCGATCTTTTGATAAGTGATGGACCCTTTTTTTCCTTTTACGATTCCAGGGTACACGATTTGCAAATCTTGCTCGTTTTCTTTCAACATTTGAGCCGCGACTTCTATAATCTTGTTTTTCATGAGTTTAGCGGCTGCCAGGGCGGCGTTACCGGAAAAAAAGGTGCCGCTGGAAGCATATGCGCCGGTATCAAATGGCGTCGCATCGGTATCACCCGAAATAATGGAGATGTTGCTCATGTCTGTGCACAGACATTCAGCTGCCACTTTTACCGCCAGCGTATCCAACCCGGTACCCAGATCAGCGCCGCCGATCAGCAGCGTAAATGTTCCGTCACCGAGCATTCTGAGCACGGCGCTGGCCGAATCAAGACCGGGCAATCCCGAACCTTGCTGCACGATCACCACGCCCTGGCCGATTTTTATGTCAGGATTTCCATCATTTTTTTTGCAACCACAGTTGATTAGTTCCGCGCCGTTTTTTAATGCCGGTCCCAAGCCGCAGCTGACAATGCGTTCCGGTTTACCTTCCCGGCCCTCCCCAAGACATTTGAGAATTTCGAGCATGACGCCTTCACGAACTCTGTTTTTCTCGATCAGCTCCAGTTGGTCGATTTCCAGTTTTGCGGCCAATTCCGCCATTGCGGTTTGAAGAGCAAAGGAGCCTTGCGGTGCGCCATATCCCTGGTATGCGCCGGTCGGCGGTATATTCGTATAATATGATGTCACCTCGAATGCGACGTTCTCGCATAAGAATAACGGCATGGATTTTGAAACCGCATTTACGGGAACAGTTAAACAATGGTTGCCATATGGCCCGGTATTGGCTTTGACGTTCATATACATAGCTGTTAATCGGCCATTTTTCCTGGCACCTAATTTTACCTTTATCTTCATCGGATGCCGCGTGCTGGAGGCGATGAAATCTTCTTCACGTGTATAGCGGAATAATATCGAGCGGCCGGTGGTCCACGTCAGGTAGGCGGCAACTTCCTCCAAAAGCACATCCTGCTTGGAACCAAATCCGCCGCCTACCCGTTCTTTAATGACTCTGATTTTATTTTCACTGATTTCAAGGGCCCGCGCGACAGTTCTTCTGACGCACCAGGGGGTTTGTGTCGAAGCATGGATAATCAGCCGGTCTCCGTCCATTTTCGTGTAAACGACATGCGGTTCAAGCGGCGTACAGTGGACCTGAGTGGTCTCATATTCCCTTTCTATAATTACGTCTGCTTCCTCAAATCCTTTATGAATATCACCAATGCCGCCTTTGGAGCTCGCGGCTAAATTTTTGTGCGGATCCGCACCAATGGGGAATCGATAAATTATTTTGCCTTCACGCGGATCTACATCTGAATTGTCGAGGTCTTTCGGCGCGCCGTGAATGTATTTTATTTCGGCGTTGCGAACAATCGGCGCCCCGGGTGCCAGGGCGTCATCGATGGTGAGTACCGGTTTTAACACATCATATTCTACTTTGATTTTCTGGGCCGCTTCTCCGGCGACTTCAGGCGATTCGGCCACTACAGCCGCGACTCTGTCTCCGATATGGAGCACCTTGGGGCTCATTAACTTTCGGTCATACGGAGACGGCTCGGGAAATCCCTGGCCGGCCTGGGTGTAATAAATTTCCGGGCAGTTTTTGTGAGTTAAAATGGCGACCACGCCCGGAATTGTTTCAGCATGCGAAGGATCGATACGCTTGATGTACGCATGCGCATAGGGGCTTCTTAACATTTTTAGATAGCACGAACCGGGTTCAACCATATCCTCAACAAAGGCCTTTTCGCCGCGTGCCAGTTTGGGGCCGTCGACTTTAAGTTGTGCTTTACCGACGATG
This sequence comes from Desulfobacterales bacterium, assembly GCA_050122255.1. Lineage (GTDB taxonomy): Bacteria > Desulfobacterota > Desulfobacteria > Desulfobacterales > JAHEIW01 > JAHEIW01. The sequence goes on along the minus strand of JASFJF010000046.1, from coordinate 8,057 downwards.
CGCAAATCTTCCCTGAAAGCAGGTGCCACCTGTTGCCTGAAACTTGGATCTTTCAGGCGTTGTTTTGCAATTTCTACGGCCGTAAAGATCTGTTCGTAACCGGTACATCGGCAAAGGTTTCCCGACAGGGCATCCTGCACCTGCTCCCGGGTCGGATTTTCTCGACGCCGCAGCAAATCCACTATCGCCAATTGCATTGCCGGCGTGCAATAACCGCACTGAACAATTCCCGTATCCACCATGGCCGATTGAACCGGTGCAAGTTCGCGGTTGTTTGCAAGGGAATCGACAGTGATAATTTCTTTAGCATCAATTTGCGGTGCCACCAACAGGCAGGAATTAACCACCTTGCCGTTAAGAAGGATGGCGCACGCGCCACAGACGCCCTGAGCGTCACAACCGTTTCGCATGGATACGATACCTTCACGTGCTAATAGGTGTCTCACATTTGCACCCGGCTCCGCGGTTATCGTTCTTGGCACGCCATTTAAGGTCACATTTATTTTCATGATGTGATTCGCCCCCCTTTGCGATGAGCGGAATGAATACAATCACTGACCAGGACACCCGCCATGTATTTTTTAAACTCAACACTGCCGCGTATATCACTAACCGGGGCGGTGATATTTTTTACCAAATCTTCTATTTCCGTGGCCGCAAGCAGCCTGTTGCTTTCCAATTTGTTTTCCAGCTGCGTCAAGCGCACCACATGTTTGCTTACGCCGCCGACGGCTATGCGGACATCGGATAATTTTCCATTCTGAACGTTAAACGTGACTGCTGCCGTAATAATGGAGACATCATTTGCGGCATGCGAAAATTCTTGTAAACCATATTTTTTCGCCAAGCATTCAGAAGAAATCATAATATCTTCAATCAGATGGGTTCTTTCCTGACTGATATATTCAAAAACGGAGATAGGCTTGGCCAGGCCGCCGATCTTCAGTTCAGCATCCAAGGCCACCAGGATCGGTATTAAATTGGCAGTGGAATGATTCGATCCAATATTGCCGCCGATGGTGGCCACATTTCTGATATTGCGGTTAACGAAATGCCCGGCGGCCGTCGATAGGTGGCCCGGAATTTTAGGTGAGTCAATTATTTCTTGGATCGTAACACCGGCGCCGATCGTAAGTTTATTCCGGGTTTTGGAAATCTTATTTAATGCCAATTGTTCGATACCGATAACCTTCTCAATTTGATACGCTAAATCCCTGCAATTCACATCCGTGCCACCGGCCATAAATACGATGTCATCCTTAAATTTTTCTTTCAACCGAACCGCTTCGCTGATTGTTTGTGGTTTGAAAAATTCCTGAATCATCGGTCTCTTCCCTTTCTTTGCGGCACGAGCATAATTTCACATTCCAAATACAGGGGATTCTGAATATCACTTCTTTTTAGATCTGGGCAAAAAGGCATTCAGAAGAAGAGCTGTTATGCCACCGGTAGTTATCGCTGATCCGAAAATTTGCTGGATGGCCTTGGGCGCTTTACTGAGAAATTCCGGGACATAGGCCATGCCAAATCCAAGGCCGAAGGCAACCGCCATAATCAACATATCGCGTCTATCTATATCACTGGTTGCGATGATCCGTATGCCTGCCGCGGCGACTGTCCCGAACATGACAATCGTCGCCCCACCGAGCACGGGATTCGGCAAGGATCGAAAAAAGGCGCCGATGACCGGAAACAAGCCCAGGACAACCAGGAATCCGGCAAGATACATGCCCACATAGCGGCTGGCAATGCCGGTAAGCTGGATCACACCGTTGTTCTGGCTGAAGGTCGTATTGGGGAAGGTATTGAACAGGGCTGCGATAGCGGAATTGACGCCGTCCCCCAGGATACCGCCCTTGATTCGCTGTATGTATAGATCCCCTCTGATCGGCTGGCCGGAAACCATCGATGTGGCCGTCAAATCTCCTGTCGATTCGATCGTTGTGATGAGATAGATAAACGCAACCGGGATGAAGGCGGTCAGATTAAAGTTGAAGCCATATTTGAACGGAATGGGGATACTGATAAATGGCAGTCCCTTCAATGCGCCGAAATTGACCATACCCATCAAGGCGGCAACAATATAGCCCACGATCAAGCCGATGACGATGGAGCCCATTCTCAGGAACTTATTTTTGGCAATGGCCAGAACAATAACGATCATCAGGACAAGAAATGCAAGCGAAAGGTTCCGGGCGGTTCCGAACAGATCCGGTTTGTTGTCAAGAAGCCACTTGCCGCCGGCCATATCCATGAATCCTACCTTAACCAGACTCAGGCCGATAAGGATCACAACCGTTCCGGTAACGACCGGTGTAATCACCTTCCTCAGGTGGTGCAGGAAACGGCTGAGAATCATTTCGATAAATGCGCCGAAGAAACAGATGCCAAAAATCGTTGACAAAATCTCATTGGGTCCGCCGCCCTGATTTTTTACCATAAATCCTGCCGTTAATATGGCGCCCAGGAATGCAAAACTGGTTCCCTGGATGCTCAAAATACCCGAGCCCACCGGTCCGATCCGTTTGACCTGGATGAAAGTGGCCACGCCTGATACAATCAGGGCCATACTGACCAAATAGGGAATCTCGTTGCCCAGGCCCAGGACGCCACCGATAATCAGGGTTGGTGTAATAATTCCAACGATTATGGCCAAAAGGTGCTGAAGTGCTGCGAACATACCCTCCTTTACAGGTGGATTGTCGTTTAATTGGTAGATGAGATCCAAGCCAATCTTTTCCTCCTCACTTTCAACATCATTTGGTTTTTCTTTCATGAACAACCTCTTTCCATTTTAGGTGTTAAGAAGTTCGAGGGGTCGGGGAGTTTATCATGCCAACCCCTCATAATAGCGGAATGAATTATCAGCAGCGAAATCGTGCACTGTCTGAAGGGTTTAGGGAGCGTTGCGAAAGAACAGCAATAACCTCAAAGCTACCGAAGGGCGCAAATTTGATTTTACGCCTAACCCGTTATTTTATATTTGAATTCTGTTCTTTCGCTACACTCCCTTAATCATGAGTTTGCACGATGGAGTCGTTGATATTTCATTCCGCGGTCAATTTAAGAAAAACTCCCCGACCCCTCAAGAAGTTCTTTTACAGGGCCAAGGTAGGAGCGACACGCCCATTGGACGAAAAAGTTTTCAAGAATCTAGCTGCTCTCGCAAACCGTGCCCTCATCGGGGTCCCTGTCCTCTGCATCTTCCAAACATTGCTCCACCGCCCTGATGATATCTTCATAGCCGGTGCAGCGGCAGAGGTTGCCGGCATGTCCCCTCCTGATATCTTCACGCGAAACCTTGCGGCCCTTGTGCTTCTCCACAAAAGCAGTGGAGGACATGATCAGTCCGGGCGTGCAGAAGCCGCACTGCACGGCACCTTTATCCAGATAGGCTTGCTGTACGGCGGACAGCTTGCCTTCCTTGGTTTCGCCTTCGGCGGTTCGGATGCTGCGGCCGTCGACCCAAACTGCCAGATACAGGCATGAATTCAGCGGGACGTCGTCGACCAGTACGGTGCAGGCACCGCATTCTCCGACCCCGCAGCCTTCTTTAACGCTGGTGTAGCCATTCTGGCGTAAGACATCAATCAGGGACTGACGCACGTCTACAACCAGGGTCACTGCCTTGCCGTTTATTGTACAGGATATATTCCGAATCATGATAAAGAGACTCCGCATTGGTTAAGGGCTTTTTGCAATACACGTTCTGCCAGTGTCTTGATGATATGCTCGCGAAAATCCTTGGGGGCCCGCCAGGAGTCCCGGGGTCTCAAATCATCCAGGACCGATTCGCGGATGAGTTGCAACAGGGATTGATCCGCAAGCATTCCCTTTGCTTTTTGCTCGGTCTTCCAGCACCGTAAAGGGGTGGGGCCGGCCACGGCAAACGCCAGCCGCAGCGCGGAAACGCTTCCACCTTTCAGCGTGCAGGCCGCCGCGCAGCCGATAGTGGCGATATCCATGGCGTCGCGCATGGCATACTTGTAGTATCTGGCTGACCAGCGGCGGTAGTCTTCCGGTGCAATTTTTAAAGCTGTCATGATTTCCGCTTGCTGGCGGTCTACCTGTCCAGGTCCTTGATAAAACTCATGCAACGGTATCTGGCGCTCGCCCTGGGGACCCCGCAGCACGACCACGGCGTTTAATACCAACAGCGGTGCTGCGCTATCGGCACTGGGAACCCCATTGCAGATATTCCCGCCGACCGTTGCCATGTTGCGCACCTGGGGTCCGCCAACCCAGGAGGACCCTTCCGCCAGAACCGGAATGTTATTGGTGACAATTCGGGATTCCATCAGGTCCGTAAAGGTCGCGCCCGAGCCTACGCGGATGGATTCATCAGAGGTCATATCAATTTCTTTTAGCTCAGCCACGTTGTGAATATCCACCAGATGCCTGTAATCGGGGTGCCGCTGATGTAAACGGACGAGCACGTCAGTGCCGCCGGCAATGGGGATGGCCTTGGGATTCTGTGAAAGAAGCGCTATCGCTTCCGCGACTGTGTTTGCCTTGTGATAGCTGTCTAGATCAAACATTGAGTACACCTCGCATAAAAGTTTCCCGATCAATCGAACTGGCCGCTTCGGAAGCCAACGGCCGTGCTGACACCCGACATCTGAGATCTAAATTAACCCGGCTGTTTTAAAATGCTTGAACAGTATCTTCGGGTTGATCGGCAATTCGTTAATGGCCACCCCGGTGGCATCAAGGATGGCATTGCGAATAGCGGGCGCGGGCGACAGCACCGGTGGTTCGCCCAGGGATTTGCTGCCATAGGGATGAGTGGGCTCGTGGGTTTCTACAAAGCCGGCCGAAAGGTCGGGAATGTCCATTATGGTCGGAACCTTATAGTCCAACATGTTATTATTGTAAATTCGGCCGGAGTCCGGGTCAATCATGAGCGCTTCAAACAGGGCGGCCCCGATGCCCATGGCCATGCCGCCGTGTACCTGGCCTTCAGCGGTTAAAGGGTTGATGACCACCCCGCAGTCATGAACGTTATAGATTTCGTTGATCTTGACTCTGCACATAGGGATATCCACCTCCAGATCCACGAACGTGCACCCGAAAGATGGGGCGTTGGTACGGGTCTTGTAGCTGACCTCAGCGGTGATCTGACCGCCGCGATTTTTATCGTAATAGGCGTCCATGGCAACGTCCTGCACGCTCATCACAGCCGTTTGCGGGGTTTGGACGACGCCGATTTTGCCGTTTTCAATATCGAGATCTGAGGGCATCATGCCGGTGATGATACCGGCGTGGTCCAGGATTTTTTCTTTCAGTTGCTGGGCGGCGCGCATCACTGCCTGACCGCCGACATACGTCTGGCGCGAAGCGTAGGCACCGGTGTCAAAGGGCGTGCCGTCAGTGTCCTGAGTAGATATCACGTGGATTTTGGTGAAGGGTATGCCAAGGGTTTCGGCTGCCATCTGAGCAAAAACCGTATCCGCACCCTGACCGATCTCAGTCGCCCCCATTTGCAGATGCACCGATCCGTCCTGATTTAAAATGATTCGAGCGCTGGCCGCCTCCACACAGACTGGATAAGTACCCGAGCCGTAGCTGAAGCAAGCGACCCCAAGGCCGCGACGCATCGGTCCGGTTTGGGACCGGGAGCGGTCGGTGCGCTTTTGGTCCCAGCGGATCAGCTCGCGGCCCTTGTTAAGACATTCTACCAGGCCGGCTGTTACGATTGGCCGTTTGCCGATCTGGTTCATGTCTCCGGGCCTGACCGCGTTTTTGAGCCGAAACTCCACTGAATCCAGGCCCAGAGAACGGGCGGCATCTTCCATCATACAATCGATGGCGAAGGTCATTTGAGGCGAACCATAGCCGCGCATCGCTCCCGCTGACGGGAAGTTACCGTAAATGGTTCGGGCCCGGCAACGGTAAACGGCCCGCGGATACATAAGGTGCGCTTTAGCTGCGCCTGCAGCTGCGATGGAATGACCATGCGAGGCATAGGCACCGGTGTTGGAGAGCGCATCGAAATTGATCAGCTTGACGGTGCCGTCTTTTTGCACACCCATCTGCATTTTGACCTGGAAAGGATGCCGGACCCGGGTGCCAATCATGCCTTCTTCGCGATCCAGTCTTAACTTGACCGGCACACCACCCAGCTTCAATGTCAAAAACGCCACCATGGGCTCCAGTATCACGTCCTGCTTGTTGCCGAAGCCACCTCCGATGCAGGGTTTAATGACGCGAATCCCACTCCAGGGCAACCCCAGGGCTTCACCGACCACGCGGCGCACAATATGCGGAATTTGACTGGATGTTACAATGACGATTCTCTCTAAATCGTCTATGTAGGCATAGGCCGAATGATTTTCCAGATGGCAGTGTTGCATGACCTGAGTTTCATAGAAACCATCAATCAGAAGGTCGGCATCTTGGAGGGCTTGTTCCCAATCTCCGCCGGCCACGTAAGCGTGCTCTTTAAGGATGTTTTTCGTTCTTTTATGGATTTCGGGTGCATCATCGGCGAGCACATCTTCTGTGCGCACGAGCGGTCTGTAGGTTTCATATTCGACCTCTATCAAAGATAACGCCTTGTGGGCCACCAGATCGTTCTCGGCAACCACAACCGCAATCTCATCCCCCTCGTAGCGAATATGCTCTGTCAGCAACAATCGGTCCGCTACATCAACATGGTTAGGGTCCATTGAATAGGGATGCCCGGCTGTTGCAAATACGTTCCTGGGCACGTCAGCGTAGGTGAAGATTCCATCAACACCGGGCAGTGCACTGGCTCTGCTGGTGTTGATCATCACAACCCGGCCGTGGGCGATGGTGCTTCGCAGGTACTTTGCCACGCGCATGCCCGGCAGGGAAAAATCATCGGTGTAGCGCGCCGTGCCGGTGACTTTGGCCACGCCATCCTTTCTTGGTAGTGCTTTGCCGACTGCCATAGTGACCTTCCTTATTTAAATATATTCAATTTTCAATCCTTTGCCATCGGTGGTAAAAACCGGACGGCCTCACACAAGATAGCCATTTCCGCGGCTTGCCGCAGGTTGACAGGGGCGGCATGGGTCCCTTTGAAAACCACATTTTGGGCGCTGTAATCCTTGCCCAGCGTCGCCCGGACGGCCTCGTTTTCAAAAATAAAGCCATCGGTGGTGATCTCTAAACGGGCGTTGTGATCGTTGTGCTTGCATTCTAGACGGTTGTCGGCCGCAAAATAATATCCGCGCTGCGAGGCAGCAAAGCTCTCCACAGTCACATGAAACCGGGCTTTGTCAAGATAGGGTGAACCACTGGTGGGACAAAAAGTGGTACAGTTACCGCATTCGTTGCAGTAATCGCCGATATTTAGAACCTGGAAACACTGTTCGATCCGTACGCTTTCGAGCTCTGTGATCTCAACCCCATCGCCCACGAATCGTGCCTCCTGGGTCTTAAACGTCGTCGGTTCCAGGTTAAACACTATATTGGCGCGATTGGGGCATACCGTGACGCAGACGTTGCAAAGCTCATCACACTGCAAACAGCGGGCGGCTTCGTCTTGGGCTGTGGTCTCGTCCAAGGTCCGAATGACCATATCAAAGCCGGAACGTTCCTTAAAGCCAATCTCCGGCAGATGCGTGCCAAATTCACGACGGCCCCGACATTGCTGCAGTTCCACGACATCCGATGCCTTTTTGACAGCACTGGCCTGGATTTGGAAATCCTTCAGGGCTCGCCGCTTGATAGACTCGGCCACTTTTTTGCCGTCACCGATTGCTTTGATGAGGGTGGAAGCGCCGCGGACGGCATCACCCCCGGCGAAAACATTTTCGAACTGGGTTTCATGGGTCGCCGGATTGATTTCCAGCTTCTCCTCGGGAAAGAAATCAAGATTGACGCGTTGGCCGATGGCTGAAATAACACTGTCTACATTTAATTCAAATTCAGATCCGTCGATTTTGATGGGCCGTGGCCGTCCGCTGGTATCTTTTTCGCCAAGTTCCATCCGAAAGCACAAATTGGACCGAACGCGCCCATCTTCGACCAGCATGCACTCGGGAGCCGTGAGTTCTATCAGTTGAATGCCTTCATCCAGCATGGCCCGG
>JASFJF010000045.1:0-14671 GCA_050122255.1 Desulfobacterales bacterium | reverse complement strand
TTTCGCTTTTTATAAATTCTAATTGTCATGTCCGCTTTATCTAAAGATCCGCTTTTCACCCCCCTTTGTTTTGAATGATCGATTAAGATTTTGAAATATCCATAGAGCAAATCCTGTGCCACAGTGGACAAAATTTTAATAAAAATTTATCTTACTGAAATCATTTAAAAATTTATCTTTATGAGTAAATTTGCTGCCATGTTCAACCCGTCAATTTTTGCGCTTTTACAATTATCGGGCAGTCCCTTGACAAAATTTGTCAGCCTCGATTTGCATTTAAGTGCTGCCAAATTCATCTTTCACATTGTGTATCGGCCGATTTTCAAATTTCTAAAGGCAAAGGAATGTTTTTTGACGGAGGTTGGCGGAGATTCAGGCCCCTGCAGCCCGGATTTATAGCGCTTGGCATATTAATGTTCCAAAAAAAGGATGGCGGCATGAGGGTTGCAGCAAAAAACGCTCCGCAATCGGAACGTTTTTTTGACAACCACTATAAATCAGGTGTCGATCCCCAGCTTGTCGAGACGATACCGCAGTGAGCGAAAACTAATGCCCAGCAGTTCAGAGGCTTTGTTTTTATTCCCGTTACTGCAATCCAGCGCTTTTTTCAGATACTCGCGCTCGATTTCCTCTAAAATGGAATCCAGAGCAACGCCACGCGATACCTCATCCAGGTCAAAGCGTCGATCTTTGAAACCTTCAATCCAACGGCGCTTATGCAGCGAAAGTGCCAGGCTATCAGGCAAGATAATATTGGTGGTGGACAGAGCGACACTGCGCTCCAACAGGTTTTCAAGCTCCCGAATATTTCCCGGAAAATCGTACTTCTTTAACAATTCAATAGCATATGAAGAAAATTTCGTAATTTTTTTTCCCATTTCCGTCGAGTATTTTTCGAGAAAATGCTGAGCCAGGGCACGCAGGTCGGCTTTTCGTTCCCTGAGCGGCGGCACTTTGATTTCTATGACATTCAGGCGATAAAAAAGGTCCTCCCGAAAATTGCCGGCAATGACCTCTTCTTCAAGGCTTTTATTGGTGGCGGATACAATCCGGATATCAACCGAAATATCCTCGCTGCCGCCTACGGGCTTGAAAACCTTTTCCTGAACCGCCCGGAGCAATTTCACCTGAATCGGCAAACTCAATTCGCCAATTTCATCTAAAAATACCGTGCCCTTGTGCGCCATCTCGAAAAGCCCTTTTTTATCCTGGTTGGCACCCGTAAAGGACCCCTTTTTATGCCCGAACAGCTCGCTTTCCATGAGCGTCTCCGGAATGCCGCCACAATTAATTACCATAAAGGGCTGGCTGCTGCGCTCACTTTCCTGGTGAATGGCTTTGGCAATAATTTCTTTGCCGGTGCCGCTTTCCCCGGTAATCAAAACATTGGTTTTGGTTTTGGCAACCTGTTGAATCAATTTATAAATATGGCGCATGGCAGGGCTGTTGCCCACAATCATGCCGAAATGGAGGTTTTTTTTCAGCTCGTCATCGATCTGCTTTTTTTCGTGCTCGATGGACCGCAACTCAAGCGCCTTGGCGACCGTGGCCAGTAGTTCATCCTTATCAAATGGTTTGGGGACATAATCATAGGCGCCCTCATTCATGGCTTCTACTGCTGTTTCCGTGGTTGTATAAGCCGATATCAGAATAACCACATTATCGGGATTTTGCTTCCTGGATGCCCGCAAAACATCCAGGCCGGTAATATCGCCGAGGCGAATATCACACAGTAAAAGATCGAAATGCTCTTTTTCCAGTAAGCTGATCGCCTCACGCCCGGTTTCGGCACAGGTGACGCCATAGCCTTCGCTGGTCAACATGTATTCGAGTAACTCACGCATACTGAGTTCGTCATCAACAACTAAAATTTTATGAGCGCTTTGGGCCATAATATGTTCCCTGGAGAAATTCGATAGATATTTAATATATTCGGCCGATTCTTTATGAATCTTTAAATTCGTTTAAGCGGTTGAAAACGATCCGACCTCCGACCATTGTCAGGACAGGCCTGCCGGTTAAACGCCATCCGTCAAACGGACAGTTTCGGCTCAACGATTGAAAGCGATCGGCATCGACTTCATAGACGACATCGGGATCGATAATCGTAATGTCGGCGATGCCACCGGTCTGCAAGCCGCATTCGATTCCCAATATGCGGGCCGGGTGGGTCGACATCTTGGCTATCAAATCAGTGATGGATATAATGCCGTCCTGAACCAGTGCCAAACCCAGAGAAACAGCGGTTTCCAGACCGATAATTCCGTTAGCGGCGGTATCGAAGGCAACTGCCTTTTCAAGGTCCGAATGCGGTGCATGGTCGGTTGCAATAACATCGATGGTACCGTCCGCCAGGCCGTGCCGGATGGCCGCACGATCTTTTTCGGAGCGCAGTGGTGGGTTCATCTTGGCGCAGGTGCCCCATTCTCTGACAGCCGCATCGGTTAATATAAAATAATGTGGCGCTGATTCAGCCGTAACCACCAAACCTTCCGATTTTGCCTGTCGCAAAGCGGCAACTGATTCGGCCGTGCTCACATGGGCAATATGCACCGGTGCCCCGGTGGCTTTAGTCAGGGCAATATCGCGCTCGACCATAACGCTCTCGCTGGCGTTGGATATGCCAGCCAGATTCAGCTCGGTTGCCACCGGGCCGGCGTTCATAACACCGCCGGCTGCCAGGTTCAGATCTTCGCAATGGGAGATTACTGGCAATTCAAGCGCATGGGCAGCCTCCAGAGCGCGATGCATCAGCCTGTCATCCATAACCGGATTGCCGTCGTCTGAAAGCGCGACAATTCCGCAATTTTTTAAGCGTTCAAAAGAACTCATTTTGCGGCCATCCAGCCCCACGCTGATGGCACCGACCGGATAAACGCGCGCCCCATTTGCAAGTGCGGCTTTACTTAAAATGAATTCCGTTACCTCACATGTATCATTTACCGGAGATGTGTTCGGCATGCAGCAAACGGCGGTGAAGCCGCCCCAGGCAGCCGCCCGTGCACCGGTCTCTATGGTTTCCTTGTGTTCATGTCCGGGCTCTCTGAGATGAACGTGCATGTCGATCAAACCCGGGCAGACAATTTTTCCGGCAACATCAAGCGTTTGCAAAGAAGCTTGCGAATCCCGCAGGTCAGTCTCGGGTAAAGGCTTTTGCCCCGCTGCTGTGATCTCCAGAATTCGATCATCTTGAACGACGATATCGGCTACCGTGTCCAGGTGGCCAGGATCAATCACCCGGCCGCCCTGAATTTTAGTTAACATTGCGGATATCTCCCATTCAAAGTGTCAAGACCTGCATGTTGGCAAAATGGGCAGGCGTCTATTTTAAAAAATTTCCGAGTCGATTCCAACGGACACCAAAGTTTTCTTTATCCCATGACCAGTATATCATGAAGGCCTTGCCGTTAAGCGCCTTGTAATCCACAAAGCCCCAGAAACGACTGTCAAAACTTTCATCACGGTTGTCGCCCATGACAAAAAGAGACCGTACCGGAACAGTGACCGGTCCATAATTATCCCGCGGCCGCACGTTGGCCGGTAAAATGCGCGGGTCGGTGTAAACGCCGTATGCATGATTGACCTTCTGGCCGTTTACATACAGCTGTTTGTCGCGAATCTCGATCACATCTCCCGGAATGCCAACGACGCGCTTGATGAAGTCTTTATTGGGGTCGACCGGGTACTTAAAGACTACGATATCGCCGCGCTGGGGATCTTTTATCGGTACAATGGTTTTTCGCAAATAGGGAATTTTAACACCGTAGACAAACTTATTAACAAGGATATGATCTCCAATTTGCAAGGTTTGCTTCATTGATCCGGAGGGAATTTTAAATGCCTGAACCACAAACGTGCGAATAAACAATGCGATAACAACCGCGACCAAAATGGCTTCGATATTTTCGCGCCAGACGCCTTTGCGACGATATTCCTCGGAGGTCTCGGCACTTTGTTTTGATTTCACAATGAATGATTTACCTTTCTAATGTTTTACATTAACTTTATAATATAACAAATCTTTTATTATGATTATTTATCATTCTTAAAAATACCGCTTATGAGGGATTTCAAGATGTTGCCCCAAGGCAGACAATATACATCATGAGCCTCAAGGACAGGTTGGCGTATATGCCGGCGACAACATCATCAACAACGATACCACTGCCGCCGCCGACCTTTTTTTCCAGCCACCGAATGGGAATTGGTTTTAGAATATCAAAGACTCTAAAAAGGATAAACCCTAAAACAGCGGTCCGCAGGTTAAATGGGTGCCCCACGAAAGTGACCAGGAGTCCGGCAATTTCATCGATTACAATTTGAGACGCATCTTTTTGATTTAAATTCTTCTCGGCCCCTGATGCCAGTGCAACACTGAACCCGATGAACACAACCGTGATGACCACCGAGAACCCGATTTGGAAACCGGAAATCAGATAACAGATCGGCAATCCGATCAGCGTTCCAAAGGTTCCGGGTGCACCCGGCAAATACCCGATGTAAAAACCGGTCGCCAGAAATAAAACCAGACGGTCGCGAATTTGCATGGTCCCGTGTCTACAATCCGATTTGCCGTTTGTCAAGCAGCAAGCCAATCAGCAGGTGCAAGGGCGATAATTGCCTTAACCGGCTATATTTTATCGGCAGCTTCCCGGGCGATGATTTCATAAACCTTCCGCAGCGGCAATTTTCGCTGAAGGGCAATCTCTCGGCAGACATCATATTCGGGAACCAAACGCTCGCCGCCGTCCAATTCCCTGACCCGTTTTACGGGAATTTCACCGAAGGACGTCTGAATAATTACCTGCTTTCTGGCAAGCCTTTTTCGCGTTGTTTGATAATACCGCACGCCCAGCGAGGTGGTTTCAGACAGAAGCCTCTGGATCAGCCGGTCCCTGTCCGCATCCTGGCACAGCACCTGTATCAGGGTGCCGGGTCTATTTTTTTTCATGTATACAGGCAGCCAGCAGACATCGAGCGCGCCATCGGCAAACAGACGCTCCATGATAAAGCCGAAAAACTCCGGGTTCATATCATCAATACAGGCTTCCAGGACCACGATTTGATCGCAGGACATGTCAGCAGTTGCATCGACAAGCGTTCCGGCAATAATGCGCAACAGATTGGGCCTGTCAGTCAATTCCTGTTGACCTGCGCCATACCCGGTTTTTTGGATCTGCATCGCCGGAATCCGGCCATAACATTGCGCCAGAGATGTAATGATCGCGGCACCGGTTGGTGTCACCAGCTCGCCGATTACGTTCGTACCATAAATCGGGACACCCTTTAAAATTTCCACAGTTGCGGGTGACGGAACTGGAATTCTGCCGTGCCGGCAGTCAACAAATCCGCAACCGACCGGTAGCGGGGATGACATGACCTCGGTGATACCCAGTTTTTCCAAGCAGAGAGCCGTGCCGACAATATCGACAATTGCATCGATGCCGCCGACTTCGTGAAAATGAACCTCCTGCAGTGAACAGCCATGAATATCGGCCTCAGCCCGGGCCAATCGCTCAAACACCGTCTTACTTCTAAATTTGACTTCATCTGAAAGATCACAGTCTTCCAGTAATATTTGAATATCTTTATAATTTCTCGAATGATCGCCGTCCCGGATGTCAACGCTCACGCCAGTGGCCTGAATGCCATTGCGCACCACTGGCGTTGGGGTGATCTGAAATCCGGTGAAGGGCAAGCGCGACAGCTCATTTTGCAACCAGTCGGCCGGAATCCCGAAATCGATCAGGGCGCCCAGGGTCATATCTCCACTGATACCGGAAAAACAATCAAAATAAGCCAGCATAATTGAATCAACTCCTGTGAAACAGATCTTGCAGACCGTTTTCACACCGTTCCAAAGGTAACAACGTAATGTATCTAAAACGGCCTATTATTCTTCGGTAGCCGTCGGGTTCTTGGTGGTGGATGTAATAATGATACCGGCGTTTATGTCTTTGAGCGGACTAAAATATTGACAAAAAAGAGATTGACTATATTATACATAGTTCATACACATCCGGAAGTGCGCAGCTGTCTGGTGAAGCTCCCGGACTTCAAATCCGGTGTGGGGCGCTAAAACCGTCCCGGGTGGGTTCGATTCCCATGCACTTCCGCCATTTGAATAACAGCTTTATATTCTTAAATCAATCTCTTATCGCTTGTTGACAAATAAGTGAAGGTTGCATAATCAAGTAGCAAAAAACAGCACGAGATAAAAGTGAGTTGCTCGTGGAGTACTATGGCGCAAACACGTTATGAGCCCTCATTCAGGTCAGGTGCCCTATTGAACCTTCCCAAAATTGCATCAACTCATCCCCTCACTTGATACCCAGAATCCGATCGAAAACCGACTTGCGTCCGGCTCAGTTAATTCCAATCGGTTGGGCCACGCCGATGTTTAACTTGTGATGACAGCCATTTTCGGTTAAAATTGTATTATTTATTGGAACTCTTGGATGCCCGTTAAATGATAAACGCTATAAAAAATCGATATCGTAAAGACGGCTGGTTGGGGGTGTTTATGGCCGCCGTAAAAGCCAGCTGGTATATATTGTCCATAGTCTACCTCAAGCTGTTTCAGCTTCTGGTGGGCATTCTTCCGAATGAAATGCGCGCCCGCTTGAAAGGTTCGATTCACCCGATTGCTCATTTGGATTATTCCCGATCGGCAATTAAAATCACAGCAGATAATCACATGAGCTTTGCCAGATCAAATGCCTGCAAGAAAGAACCCGAGACGATACAGTGGATTGAAGCGAATATAAAACCCGGTGACGTCTTTTATGACATCGGCGCCAATATCGGTGCCTACTCTTTTGTCGCCGATAAATTCTGCAAAGGCAATATCACCGTATATGCCTTTGAGCCCAGTTTTTCGACCTTCAACCAGCTGTGCAAAAATATCCTTATAAATAATAGTCAGGAAAGCATTTACCCGTTTATGATTTGCCTATCGCATCAAGATCAGTTGGAAACGTTTAATTATGTGTCCACCGATGCGGGTGAATCCAGACACACGCTTGGTACCAATACGATTGATTGCCTCGGGCAAGAATTTTCACCTGCATATCAGCAAAAAATATTAAGTTACCGCATTGATTCTCTGGTAAAACACTGGGGGTTTCGCCCACCCAATCATATCAAAATAGACGTTGATGGAACCGAGCTGGATATTTTGCACGGTGCTTCTGAAACCCTAAGCCGAAATAGCGTTAAGTCCATTCTGGTTGAAATCAGTTCTCTTGACCCCTATCATGACGAAATTACTGCTTTTTTACAGCAATCCGGTTTCAGGGTGGACTCCAAAATAAAACACGGATCGACCGTTATATCAAATGTGATATTTCAAAGGATGAATCAATAGTGAAGATCTTATTTGTTTACCCGCATATAGGAGATGGCCGCAGAAGACAGCCGAAAGTCAAGCGTTATTTTCCCTGGGGCGTCGCAACGGTTATGCGGTGCCTCGAAGATAAAGGACATGACATCAATCTGCTGGATATCTACGGAAATGATTTACTTCCCCATGAAGTCAAAGATCATCTACGAAGTCAAACATATGAATGCGTTTGTATATCCGGCTTTGCTTCTTATAATTACGCCTATGTTCTGTGGTTGGCGCAAACCGTAAAACGATTGCAAGGCGATATACCAGTCATTGTTGGCGGCGTCCTGGCCGATTTACATTATGAACTGTTGCTCACAAAGCCTGATATTGATATCTGCGTGCTTGGAGAAGGCGAACTCACTGCTCTCGAGTTATGCCGCAAAATGGATCGACTCGGCAGCGTCAATGGTATTGCATTTAAAAAAGAGGGAAAAATCGTCAAAACCGCCTGCCGCGAACTGATTAAAGATCTGGATAGCTTACCGTTACCCAATTTCGATCTTTGGAATATGGATAGATATTTGAAAGGCAACTTATGGGCCGATGATGTTTCAACCCGCTACAAGGAATTTCCAGGCAACCTACCGAAGCCAGAGCAACTCACTCCAAATATGTCTGTTTTTTTCGGTCGCGGTTGTCCCTTTTCCTGCAAGTTCTGTTCGCGGAGTTATCAGAACGTGCGCTACAAGACACCGGTGAAAGTGATCAAAGAGCTAAAATACCTTAAAGATAAATTTAACATCAAGGCCTTTCATTTTTATGATGAGCTTGTTGTTTTCAGAAGAAAAACTGTTTTGGAGCTATGCGAAAAGATTAAGCCCTTAAATGTTTATTGGGATTGCCAGGGACGCGTCAATACAGTGGACGAAGATTTGATGCGGGTCATGAAGGAGAGTAACTGCTATTCCATTGGTTTTGGATTCGAATCGGGCAGTACTAAAATGCTAAAAGCCATGGGCAAAGGGGTCTCACGCGAAGACAATCTGAAAGTATTGAATGCTGCTATGACGACCGGAATGCATTTGAAAATACAGTTAATGTGTGGCTATCCGGGTGAGACCGAAGAGACAATCGCTGAAACGGTGAGCATGATGAAAATGTCAAAACTGCCGCCCCGACGCATGAGCTGGGCCACACCGCTGCCGGGTTCGGTGCTTTACCAAGATGCGCTCGCAAAGGGACTGATCAAAAATGAAGAAGCATACCTCGTATCTTTGGCAAAGCTCATCATGAATACGCCAAAGGGCATCGTCTTGAATGTTTCAGGCCTTCCGGATGATGAAATGATAAGGCTTTATTACAAAAGCTTCGCAGATATGGAGCGCAATTTCATTCATCAACAGATTGATCATTTCAGTGCGTTTTCAAAAGACTATTGGTATTTTGTCAAGCGGCTGATTTTAAATCGATTGGCGCAAATGCCCTTGTTTCGAGCTTTATATCAGTTATTGCGCTCTGTATATCATTGGCTTCAAAGGTCTCGCTCCTTGGAAAGCGATCAGGGGCTGCAACGGCACTATGATTTAATGAGCGCCGTCAAATAAGGCAGGCCTGCTAACCAAACTGCAAAAACGGCAAATGCATCATTCAGTCAAATTCTTTCAGATTTTATTTCTTACCAGCCTGGCCACTGACTCGATATGATAAGTATGTGGAAACAGATCAACCGGCTGAACCTCCAGCACCTGATAGGCTTCCTTCAGTAGACGCAGATCCCGCGCCAGTGTGGACGGATTGCACGACACATAAACAATGCGCTCGGGCGACAGTGCCAGCACCTGTTTGAGCACATCTTTATGCATTCCGGCTCTGGGCGGGTCAATCATCAACGCTTCAGGTCGCTGCGTAATAGATGGCAGAGTTGCACGGATGTCGCCCGCAACGAAGCGACAATTCTGAACGCGGTTTATTTGGCAGTTCCGTTGCGCGTCCGCAATTGCACTGGGAACCATTTCCAAACCGATCACCATTCGGGCGGCTTCGGAAAGCAGAATCGGTATGGTGCCGGTACCACTGTAAAGATCGACAACGGTCTCTGAACCCGTTAATTGAGCATAGTGGTGGACAGTCTCATATAATTTTGCAGCCCCGGCTGTGTTTGTCTGAAAAAACGAATTGGCCGATATTTCAAATGAAAAGTCACCGATGGTATCGGTCAGGGTGGAGGCGCCGGCAAGGGTGCGCTCAAATTCTCCAGTGGTGATACCGGCTTTACGCGAGGTCACATTTAAAATGACGGCACTGACCTCGGGGTATTTTTGGATTAATCGATCCGCAAGGGGTTTCAAAGCCGAGGGATGATCTGCTGCAGTGACGATGTTGATCATCCAGCGATCATGCGCAACCGAGTGTCGCAGCATTAAAAATCGCCAGAAACCTTGATGGCTGCGCAGTCCGTAGGCTGGCAGCCCGGATGCAATCGCATATTGACGCACGTCATCGAGCAGGTGGTTTCCCAGGTCGGGCTGTAGTAAGCATCTTTTGGTATCAAATACTTTAAAGAAGGTACCCGGTACATGCAGACCGACGCCAAATTTTTTTTTGAGACCAGATTGTTGCATTTCAGCGGGGGTCAGCCAACACCTATCGGTGCAGGTAAACTCCATTTTGTTACGATAACCGTAGGGCAATGGCGAGGGAATGGTGGGATGAACCGGCACGTCTTTGAGTTGACCAATGTGCTCGAGGGACTCAAGAACATGCTGCCGTTTATATTCCAGCTGTATTGCATAGTCTAAAAATTGCCACTTGCACCCACCGCAAAAACCGCTGTATACACAGGGCGGCTGGATGCGGTTGGCAGAAGCTTTCAATAATTTAAGCACACGAGCTTCAGCATATTTTTTTTTTTTGCGTACAATGCGAATCAAAACCTGATCACCGGGCACAGCCTGATCCACAAATACGGCCAGGCCATTAATGCGCACCAGTCCTTTTCCACCAAAGGCGATGTCACTGATATCAGCTTCGATTGTTTGTCCTTTTTTTATTTTCATTTGACTTGATGGTGGATAACAGATCTAAACAGAACATTAAAATAATTGATGGCCATTTATGAACCCACCAAAGCATACGGTATCTGTTAGAGAAATTCGATTTTCTTCGGAAAAATTTCAATTAAAAGGCTATTTGCATCTTCCACCAGCCATCACCCCTCCCTTTGTCATTGGTTCTCACGGGCTGTTTAGTGATAAGGATTCGCCCAAACAAATTGCCCTAGCACAGCACTGCAACCAGCGCCGAATGGCCTATTTCCGCTTTGATCACCGTGGCTGTGGTGAAAGCAAGGCGCCTCTCAATGAGATCACATCCTTGGAGGCCCGCCGCATCGATCTCAAAGCGGCCGCAAAAATCCTATCGTCCCGGGACGATTTGGGAACACAGATGGGGCTTTTCGGCAGCAGCATGGGCGGCAGTGTCTGTCTGTCAGCAGCCTGTGAACTGTCAGCCAGTGCAGTTGTCACCTGGGCCGCTCCAATTCGGAGTACCGATCTTATACCCCAACCGGATCCGGCAACCGCTGGTTCAAAATCAGTGTTTGAAAAACATCCTTTTGATATTTCATCTGTCATCACCGGTCTGGGCAACATTCTGATTGTCCACGGAGGTGCCGATCAAACCGTGCCCATTTCCCATGCTCAGGAAATATTGGCGCGCGCCAGTGATCCCAAAAAGCTGGTCGTATTTTCCCGCAGCGACCATCGCATGAGCCATCCAGCTGATCAACAGACTTTTGTGCAGCAGTCTGCGATGTGGTTTCAGACTTATCTGACGGAATACTAAAAACGCGGCGGATCAACGCCCAGCAGCTCGCGGCGCAACACATCCAGCGCGGCGGCTGCAAACATCTGCTTGTGCATGCCGCGACTGCCAAACCAAAAACGAAACCGATGACCGGTGGCTGCATCAGGCGTTGCCAATCCGATACAAACCGTGCCGACAGGCTTGTCTTTAGTCCCGCCAGTGGGGCCGGCGATTCCGCTGGTGGACAAACCATAGGTCGCATTGGATATTTCCCGAGCGCCCCGGGCCATTTCAATCGCGGTTTCTTCATGGACGGCGCCGCGGTACTTGAGGGTCTTGGGCGATACCTTTAAAATGTTGATCTTGGCCTGATTCGAGTAGCTAACACCGCCAAAAACAAAATAAGCAGAGCTTCCAGATACATTAGTGACCATATCGGCAATCAGACCCCCCGTGCAACTTTCTGCCAATGCCAGACTGACCTGTTTTTGCGCAAGAAGATCGCCCACAACTTTTTCAATGGGATTGCCTTGCGACGACAACACATAATGGCCCATTTTTTGGCTGACCCAACGAACAGCCCCCGCCAGATCTTCATTCAATTGTCCATCCTGGGTGCCTCTGCCATACAGCTTTATCAGAATGGCAGGAAATTGCACCTGCAACCCCATTGTAATCTGCGGAAATGCTTTTTTAAAACCGGCCAGCCGTTTAAAAGTCCGGGATTCGGTTAACCCAAATGTCGTCAGGGTGCGCTTGAGGAAAAATAGACGATCGTTTTGCATGCTTTTGACGATTTGCGGCAGGACGGCATCTGCCAGCATCCGGCGCATTTCGGCCGGTACGCCTGGGAGGTAAAAAAATTGGCAGCCACCGATTTTCAGGTTAAACCCTGGCGCAGTCCCGACCGGGTTGCGGATACATTGTGCACCTACCGGCAAATGGGCCTGTTTGCGACTTGCAGCGTTCATGCTGCGCTGACGGGCTGAAAAAAAAGCTTCGATTGAATGAAGTGCAGATTGATCCAGAACAAGCTGAACCCCTGCTGCCTTAGCAGCGGCTTCGGCTGTCAGGTCATCTGAGGTCGGCCCCAATCCGCCGGTGACAATGGCAACATCTGCCCGGTTGCCGATTTCTGAAAATAGGGTGCGCAAATCACCCAGATTATCACCGACACATGTGTGCCGGGTAACCGCGACGCCATTTTCCTCCAACCTGTCAGCAATATGAGCAGAGTTGCTGTCGATGAGTGCACCTGTTCGGATTTCTTCACCGGTTGCCACGATTTCGGCATTCATCGTTAAGTTGCCTCCTGCACTTTATCAGACAAAACCAGTTTACCTGAATGTTCATCTCTAAAATAAAATTATCGAGGACGAGGACGATGTTGTGCATTCCTTATTTCACTTCGTACTCGTCGTTGTCCTCGTCCTCGTTCTCGATATCTAATATCTTTAAGCGACGACTCATAGCATGCAGGCAATTTGGTGAATCATTTCTTGGGATATGACTTTATTTGGGTGGTGTCAACATAAACACCGACGGCGGCACCTCGACGTTAACCCAGTATCGGTGAATATCAAGCAGGAAATCGATCCCCTCATTGCTGGAGAGTCTTAAGCGCTGCGGCACCTCAAAGCCATCGACCTGCTGGGTGCTTTCGACCTCAGCACGATATCGCAACGCACCGGACCGGTGGTATACCTCAACCCGCTGAATTCGGGACAGGGTGGCATCATAAAATATTTTTTGCTGAATTCCCCACCAGCTATGCGTTAAAATCAGAGCCAATGGCTGACCTGATATTTCCGGAATGAATTCGATCGAATCGAATTCCGGTAACGGAATGCGGCCGCTCAGTAAAGCAATAACATCACTGATGGAAACTGGGATCGATATGAGCCTTTTTAAATCCGGATCACTGGTCGCCATTTTCCTGAATCGGGTCTCCTGGCCCTGGACTTCCAAGTAGTAAAGCCAGCGACCATCAGCAGCTAATTTAACTGCCGGGTAGCCAGAAATTAGGACCGCGATGCTGAATTTTACCGGCTTTTCTCCAATCCAGGCGACCCGCTGGTCAAACTGAGTGCGGCCATTTTGCCTGATGGTGATGTTGCCGATTCCCTTGAAATTGAAAAGCGTCTTATTCTGGGCTTTGAGGGCTGAAAGCAAATCCCGGACCTGAGCGGTCCGTTCGACGGGGGTCACCGTCAATTCCTTGGCGGGTTTAAGCGCAGCACAGCTCGATAATAAACAGGCGATGGTGAATGCGGGAATGATCCGATACCAATTCATGCCGGTTATGAACCGTTGGTCGTAATTTCACGAATCTTTTGTTCGATTTTTTCTTTGTCTTTTTCTGTGTGCTGTAGCGATTTTTTATAATACTTAAGCGCCTGGGCTTTGTTGTTCAGTTTCAGGTAGGCATCGCCGAGGTGCTCGAGCATAATCGGGTCATCCGGAACGATTTCAACCGCTTTTTGAAGATATTTTAAGGCCTTTTCAAATTCCCCCTTTTTATAATAAACCCAGCCCAGGCTGTCGGTGATATAGCCGTCATTGGGTTTGTATTTGAGGGCCTCTTTAATCAAGCGCTCGGCTTCATCCAGATTCGTGCCCAGATCTGCATAGGTATACCCGAGATAATTCAAGGCATTGGCGTGCTTGGGATCCAGCTCAATGACTTTGCGCATGGTTGCCATTGAAGCCTCTTTCTTATTCCACTTGTCGTAAACAACGCCGAGGCGGAAGTGGTAGCGGGGGTTATCTGGATCGGATTCGATCGCCTGCTGGATGAATTCCTCGGCACGATCATATTGCTCTGCATCTTCATAAAACGTGCCCAGATAATATTTAAATTCTGCATTATCCGGATCATGATCGACAGCGTCTGACAAAAGTTGAATCGCTTCTTCATTTTGTTCGTTTTCAGAAAGAATGTAGGATGCATGGATAACGGCATCTTCGTAAAAGCGTGATTCCGGGGCAACTTTCTTAAAGTGGTATAACGCCTTGGGGTTATCTTTTTTACCGTAATATGCAATACCGGCAATATGATTTATTTCCGAGCTATCGGGCACCGCTTCAAGCATTCCGTCAATAATCACAATTCCTTCGTCATATTTTTTCGGGTCTATATACAGCTGAATGAGTTTGATAATGACTTCAAACTCGGCGATGCTGCGCTGACCCAGCTTTCTGAATATTTTTCCGGCCTGGGCCGCCTGGCCGTTGCTGAAATAATAATAGCCCAACTCCATAGCAGCCCGAATATTGTTTGGGTTGCGGTTTAAGATATCCTGATAAAGCTGAAGCACTTTGGCTTCATTTTTTTCTTCTTTGTAAAGTTCAAGCAGCTCATAGCGCGGTTCCAATAGTCCAGGTTCGATTTCCAGCGTTCGCTCAAATTGTTTTTCGGCTTCGGCCTGTCTGCCCTGTTTGGCATAAATCTTCCCAAGGTAAAAGAAGCCGGTATAGTTATCCGGAAAATGATCAATCATTTGATTGAACACACGTTCGGCTTGATCAAAGTCTTCA
>JASFJF010000044.1:0-14841 GCA_050122255.1 Desulfobacterales bacterium | reverse complement strand
CTATAGCCATACGGCTTGGAACATCCGTCTCCTGTATGCTGTACAGATTTAGGCAGCTCTTTTTTGTTTTGGACTTGCAGATTTAATCAATTTGGTACAAAATTACCTGCCGTTGGGCTTAATTTGCAATCGCTGATGGCGTATTGACTTTAGTATGTCAATTGTCAAATCCGTTAGCACTGGAATCTGAACATGGCAAATCGCAAAATCCTGGTAGTCGATGACGAACGTGATATGCGCATTTTCGTTTCGACGGTGGTGGAAACATCCGGCTTTGAGGCTGCCGCTGCCAATAACGGGACCGAAGCCCTTCAAAAAGCCGTTGCGAATCCGCCGGCGCTTGTCATCCTGGACGTGATGATGCCCCGGATTAGCGACGGTATTGAAACCTATCGACAATTCAGAACACAACCGGACCTTGACCGGATACCGATTATTATCCTGTCTGCCATTGCCCGAAAAACGTTTTTGCATTCCATTCGGGTACTAAGCCCCCGACGGCATATGGAACTGCCAGCTCCGAACGCATACATGGAAAAGCCGCCGGATGCCGACGAGCTGAATCGGCTGATTAACACATTTTTAAAGAACGAAACATAATAAATCAATTCAGCTGGTATTCAAATGTATAAAATTATTAATTATCTGAACCGAAGCATCATCTACAAATTGACCATCCTGGTCGGCTTGATCCTGTTGCTGTGCATTTCGGTTTGGGCGTACTTCAATATCAATTACCAGCAAAGAAAGATCATGCAGGGTATTCTTGAAGGTGCCGATGGGCTGTCTCATTCCATCAGGCTCGGCATGCATTATGCCATGATGAACAATCTGAGGGATGATATTACGCTGATCATCAAAAATATTGCCCGCGAAAAACAGCTCGAAAACATACGAATATACAACAAAGGCGGTGAAATAAAGTTTTCGAACAAAGACGCTGAGGTGGACCAGAAAACCAATATCAAAGCCGAAGCCTGCGATATCTGTCACCGCACGGAGCCGCCCCTTGCCGAATTGAGTCTGTCTGAAAGAACGCGCATTTTCAACGCTCCCCAGGGCCATCGAATGCTGGGAATCATCAGCCCGATTTACAGTGAACCGGGATGCGCATCGGGCTGTCATGCGCATCCGGAAGGCAAGCAGGTTTTGGGGGCTCTGGACCTGGTAATATCTCTGGAAAAAACCGACAGGGAACTGGCCGTTTTTGAAGGATGGCTCATTGCTTTTGCCGCCATATTGTTTCTCATCACTTCGGCCGCCATCATCTTTTTTATCATGCGTTTTATCAAAAGGCCCATAAAGAAAATGGTGGACGGCACACGCTTGATTGCAAACGGAGACTACTTGGAAAAGATCGATGTAGACCAAATTGACGAACTGGGACGGCTGTCGATGGCCATCGACAAGATGGGCAAAAGAATCAGTGAAAAACAGGCCCAACTCAATAAACAGCGCAACGAATACCAGAACCTGTTTGAACAGGTTCCCTGCATCATTACCGTTCAGGACCGCAACTATAAACTGATTCGCTACAATCAGGAATTCGATAATAAATTCAAACCAATGCCCGGGGACTACTGTTACGCTGCCTATAAAGGGCGTAAGGAAAAATGCGTGGTCTGTCCGGTCGAAAGAACATTTGAAGATGGTTTGTCGCATATTAGCGAAGAGAGGGGGGTGAATAAAGACGGCAGCCCCACCCATTGGATTGTCCAGACATCTCCGATAACAGACGAAAACGGCCATATTGTGGCTGCCATGGAGATGAGCCTCGATGTGACCCAGACCAAACTGCTCGAACAGGAGCTTGAGAAATCCGAGAAAAAATACTCCGCCATCTTTGATCACATCCCCAATCCCGTTTTTGTCTTAGACATGGAGACGCTGGAGATTCTCGATTGCAACAGCAGCATCGAGTCGGTTTACGGTTATCAAAAGGAAGAGCTGATCACACGCTCTTTTCTGGAGTTGTTTAAGCCCGAGGAGCGAAATCAGTACAAAAATTTGATCAAATCAAAATCGGTTATCAATCAGGCCAGACACCTGGGCAAGGAGGGTCGCCCCCTTTTTGTGAATATCCGGATATCTGGATTTGAATATCCCGGCGAAAAAGTGTACCTGGTCACCACCAGCGATATTACCCAGCGACTGCAAACCGAACAACAGCTGATTCAGGCTAGCAAAATGGCAACACTGGGCGAAATGGCCACCGGCGTCGCCCACGAGCTCAACCAACCCCTGTCGGTCATCAAGACGGCCAGCCGCTTTTTTATGAAAAAAATCAGCAAAAAAGAAAAAATTAAAGACGATATCCTGTTGACCATGTCGGAGGAGATCGACTCCTATGTTGATCGTGCCACCAAAATCATCAATCACATGCGCCAATTTGGCCGTAAGTCCGATGTCACCCTGGAAAAGGTTCAGGTAAACGAAATTTTAGAGAAGGCGCTTCAAATACTCGGTCAGCAGTTAAAGGTCAGGGGTATTGCGGTGGTGCGGGATTTTGAGCAGGACCTGCACCCGGTCATGGCGGATCCGGACCGCCTAGAGCAGGTTTTCATAAATTTGTTGATCAATGCCCGGGATGCCATCGATGAACGCTGGCAAAACCAGCCGCATCATAAAAACGCAAAGGAGATAACACTCAAAACAACATCCAATGCCGAAAAGGTCATCGTTGAGGTTCATGATACCGGCATGGGGATTCCGGAGAACATCTTAGAGCGTATTTTTGAGCCCTTTTTCACAACCAAAAAAGTGGGGCAGGGCACAGGTCTGGGACTTTCCATTAGCTATGGCATCATCCAGGATTGCAACGGCAGCATACGCGCCGTCTCGCGCGAAGGTGAAGGGACCGGTTTCATAATCAAATTTCCCATCGCAAAAGAAGAATGATGGACAAATCAATTTTACTTGTTGATGATGAAGAGGGAATTCGCAAGGTTCTCAGTATCGCGCTGTCCGATCTCGGCTATCAGGTCTACACTGCCGAAAACGGGGTAGAAGCCCTGCAGGTTTTTGAGGATAAGCAGCCGACGATTGTATTGACCGATATCAAAATGCCTGAAATGGATGGCATAGAATTGTTGCGACGTCTAAAAGAATTAAGTCCGGTAACTGAAATTATCATGATTACCGGTCACGGCGACATGGATTTGGCCATCAAAAGCGTTAAGTACGAAGCCACTGATTTTGTCACCAAACCCATCAATGATGAAGTTCTGGAGATCGCTCTTAATCGTGCCGTCGAGCGAATCACCATGCGCGAAAAGCTCAATGAATACACCCAGAATCTTGAGCAACTGGTGCAGGATAAGACCCGGCAGCTGGTTGAGGCCGAACGGCTGGCGGCCGTCGGGCAGACGGTGGCTGGTCTTTCTCACGCCATAAAGAATATTACCGGCGGGCTTAAAGGCGGCGCCTTTGTGCTGGAGAAAGGCTTCGAGCTCAATGATCAGAAGTATCTGATGCAGGGCTGGGAAATGATCAAAGGCAACGTCGATAAAATTACCAACCTGTCCCTTGATTTGCTCAATTACGCCAAAGCGACCGATTTGCACATTCAGGCCTGTGATCCCATAAAGCCGGCTCAGGAAGTTATCGACCTCATGCGCCCGCGGGCGCAGGAACTGGGAATCGAGCTCATCGCTGATTTTTCAAATAACCTGCAAGAGTGCCATTTTGACGCGGATTTGATTTGTCGCTGTTTGCTGAATCTGGTGTCCAATGCCATCGATGCCTGCCGCAACAATGACCCGGATGATCCGGATAAAACCGTAACAGTCCGAGCCCAAAAAATTCGGGGCTGGGGTGTTGAGTATCAGGTGTTGGACAACGGCTGCGGCATGAGTGTAAAAACCAAACAGAAAATATTTAAACATTTTTTTTCGACCAAAGGTTCTGAGGGGACGGGCATTGGACTGATGATCAGCAAAAACATAATCGATGCGCACAACGGCGTGATTGAGGTTGAATCAAAAGAAAATGTCGGTTCCAAATTTTCCATCAAACTGCCAAAGATGCCAAATGGATGAAATTCTCGTACACTACCGCCAGCTCGGCCACATTTTTGACACCTTTTCCATGGGCGTCATGGTGGTAGGAGCGGATCGTAAAATCATCTCTTTGAATCACTCGGCTGAGATCATCACCGGGCACAATGAATCGGATTTGCGCGGTAAATACTGCGACCCAGTATTGCTCGAACCTTTGTGCGGCGGAGAGTGTCAGTTCTTAGATGCGGTAGAAAGCGGTCGGCAGGCTGGCAGTGTCGATTTTGAGGTCAGCGACCGGAATCAGGCAAGACACAGTATTACCCGGATCGTATCACCCATCTATGGGCCGGATCGGAGGCCGCTGGGATGTATTGAAGTATTTCAGGATCACACCGTGTTCAAAGATCTGCTCGAACGCGTCAGACACGATGACCGGCGGCTAAAAATCATTCTGGACAACCTTGACATCGGTGTGCTGACGGTTGATCGGGGCGGGCATATCACCTTTTTCAATAACCAGGCTGAAACCATTACCGGGTTTAATCGGGGCAATGTCTTGGGTAAATCCTGCAGCACAATATTTGGTAAAACCACCTCGCACCACATGCTGCTGTTTGAGGAAACCATTGCCGATGGTCAGGCACGCTCAACCAGCAAAGGAGAGATCAAAACGCTTGATGGTCAGG
Source organism: Desulfobacterales bacterium (assembly GCA_050122255.1). Classification (GTDB taxonomy): domain Bacteria; phylum Desulfobacterota; class Desulfobacteria; order Desulfobacterales; family JAHEIW01; genus JAHEIW01. The sequence continues at coordinate 10,157 of JASFJF010000044.1, read as the reverse complement.
CTATCCCCATTCGAGCAAATTATATGGCGCTCAAAAATGAAGACGGCCGCATCGTCGGCGGGCTGGCGACCATTTCGGACCTATCTTTGAAGTATCAATTCAACAGTGAAATCAGGGGTCGCTATACCTTTTATGATATGGTCGGAAAGGATCCGGCCATGCAAAAAATATTTGAAATTGCACCGGTTGTGGCCGCCACTGATGCCACCGTTTTAATTGAAGGCCCGACTGGTACCGGAAAAGATATTTTGGCCAAAGTTATTCACAATGCCGGCAAGCGTTCGAAAAAACCGCTGGTCAAAGTTAACTGTGCGGCCCTGCCGGATAATTTGCTTGAATCCGAGATGTTTGGCTATGCGAAGGGCGCCTTTACCGGAGCGGAAAAAGACAAGCCCGGGCGCTTTCAAGAAGCCGACGGGGGGACCATCTTTCTGGATGAAATAGGCGATCTGCCCTTGTCACTGCAAGCCAAGCTGCTGCGGGTTCTGGAAGACCAGGAATTTTATCCCTTGGGCAGCCGCAAAACGACCCGTGTAGACGTCCGCATCATGTCCGCCACAAACCAGAATCTTGAGCAACAGGTAAGGGATAAGCGGTTTCGTGAAGATCTTTTTTACCGGCTCAACGTGATGCGGTTGGAGCTGCCCGCCTTGAAGAATCGAAGGGGTGATATTCCTCTCTTAATTTCCCATATTCTAAAGCGCCTGTGTGCAACGCGCGATACCTCAGTTGAAAAAATTTCTAACGATGCAATGGAAGTGCTGCTAAACCATGATTACCCCGGTAACGTCAGGGAACTCGAAAACATCATCGAACATGCTCTGATTGTCTGTCAGGATAAAATCATTGAACGCAATCATCTGCCCCTTTCGCTTCAGGGTAACCTTCGATCCCGCCGGCCGGATCGGCAAAAGCCATCTTTTGATCAAGAAATTGCATATAGTGAAAAAAACCTGATCTTAGAAGCGCTTCGAAAAAACAATTGGAATAAAGGCAAAACCGCAGCATCCCTCGATATGAACCGCTCGACCCTGTGGCGTAAGATGAAAAAATATCAAATTCCCGCTTAGCCTCTTAGCCTTTGCAAGTTATCTTGTAGAGGGTAACCCATCATTTCCCCGCTGGGATTTTGCAGACCTTACCCTAAAATTAGAATGCGTCTACCTGGTTGATGCAATATGATGCAAAATATGATGCAATTTGTTGCATACAGTGCAACCATTGTCCTCATAACTGTGAATAGCAGCTTAATTATATGATAATATATAAAAAATCTATACTGTGGGATTTACCGATTTATTTAAAAAGCATTTTTACTCTTGATATTTTTGGGTATATGTTGCATAATTGCAACGTTTTTCTTTACTGCTTCCTTAGTGATTTTTAATTTAACCTTTTGAAATTATATATAAATTATCATGTTTTGGCTTTTTACGCCCCATTGGCACGTTTACTGCTCTAAGGTAGGGCAGATATTTTCAAGGGGTTGGGGGCGCAACAGACCAATGTTACTTCCCGCCGGAGAAAGAATGCCATGAATGCCGTTACCTTAAAACCCGATGGCGCCATTATCCTGAACAGTCAAACCGTCGTCACCGTGCGGTTGGATCTGCTCGGCTACCAGATTACCCTCGAAGACGTTTACAGCCTAAGAAGCTTTTTTAAGATGCTCAACAAATATGCACTATTCGCAAAGCTCAATGCGTTTTTTCCCACCTATACCGACCAGGTCCAAAGCTGCCCGGAAAATGGATGCGATAGTGGTTTGTTCGATTATCTCCAATTCGGCAAAACCGTCGAGATGATCGGGGTTCCGGATAAACGCCTGGAGATCTACAATTCGCTTTCTGGCGTTTACGCCAGCGAGACTTCTGAAATTAAGTCCATGCAGCTGGCGAGTCTGCTGGACGTGCCACTCAAGCTCGGAAAGTTAAAGCACATCGTTTTCGGGGACCGTGTCGATATTTTCGAATTTGATACGGTCTACACGCTGTTTGAATTTATCGATGGGATTGCATGGCAACTCAGCTTCCATGCCACCCCGGAACATTGCGAGCTAAGGAGGTAATTGAAATGTTTAAGAAAATTCTTTTTGCCACAACGGCTTCACCTACCTGCGATAACGCCGCCAAAGTGGCTTTCGATCTGGAGATGAAGTGGGATGCCAAGCTCTATGTTTTTCACGTATTGGGCATTCCCAGCCGCGGCTACAGCCCGTTTGTCACTGATGTCAGAACCGGAGAGCTTATGGAGCCGGATCCGGACTATATCGAGTGGGTTAAAGAAGAAATGAAAAATACCTACGGCACCTTACTGGCCGACAGTGAAAATGCGGTCATCGAAGCTGCGGTGGGCGTTCCCTATCGTGAGATCTTGAGAAAGGCTCGCAAGGAAGACATTGATATGATTATCATGGGATCGCATACGCGGCAGGAGGATGTCGGTGCGACACGCTATCGCAACATCGTCGGCAGCACCATGCAAAAAGTGGCTAAAGCTGCGCGTTGCCCGGTGGTGATCATCAGTCGACCCTGCACCACCTGCTGGAAGCTGTTTTCCAATATTGTGTTCGGAACCGATTTTTCCAAAGCCGCCGATTTTGCCTATAAGTGGGCTTTTGGCTTAGCCCGTGAGGTGGGCGCCAAACTGCACCTTTTCCATGCCTGTGAAATTAATGCCGGCCCCACCGGCGTCATTATGGACCAGGCGGCAATCGAAGATCAGATTGAAGCCGCCAAACAAAAAATTCAAAAGCGTTATGTCTCCAAGATGAATGGATATGACAATTATGACATCGAAGTGCGCGAGGGGATTCCATATGTTGAGATATTGAAGTTTGCCCGCGAAAAGACTGGCGATTTGATCGTGATGGCCCACCATACCCGGGAAATTGATCCCGAACAGGCGGAACTCGGCAGTACGGTTGAGCAGGTTGTTCTGCGTTCTGCCTGCCCGGTGGCCAGTGTCAATCATCCGGACAAAGTCGCCCATTTATAAGCGTTGATGCCCGCAAAGGCCCCCTTGGGGATGGAGTTTATACATGAAAAAGAAAACGGTTCTCATCGTAGAAGATGAATTGGATATGAGAATCTTCATATCAACCCTGCTGGAAACAAGCGGATACCAACCGGTGCTGACCAGAGATGGAACCGAAGGCATGCTCAAAGCCAAAGATGTCGGGCCGGATCTGATCATCCTCGATGTCATGATGCCCGGTGAAGGCGGCGTACAGATGTATCGGCAGTTGAAAACCGATAAAAATCTGTGTGAGATACCGGTTATCATGCTGTCAGCCGTGGCTCAAAAAACCTTCGCGCATTACCTCAACATGGTCAACGCGCGTCTGAAGGATTCGATTCCGGATCCGGACGCTTACATTGAAAAACCACCAGAAGCAGAAGAATTGCTTAAAGTGACAACCGCTCTGATCGGATAACGGCGTTGGTCTCAAAAAGCGGTGCAGCCAAATGGGCGGTTGAGCGGGATTGTCAACGGAAGCCAAACCATGCAAACGGGAGTTGCACAAATGCTTACACGAATCGAGTGGGATTGGGAAACTGGCAGCAAAGAAATTGCCGATATCAGCCAGTGGCAAACCGTTTACAACTGGGTAGAGGAGCCCTGCGCCAGTCCAAATGGAGAAGCCATAGCGGCCATCGTTAACCTGACGGAGGGTGAATTTAATGTCTGTGTAAACGGTGAAACATGGGAGACGGTATTTGACAAGATCTGGTACCTGCGCTTTGTGCCCGACGGCCGTCTGGCGGCTTTTGTATCCGAAATGGGTGAGTGGACTGTGGCGGTGGACGGCCAGCCATGGGGCCATAAATTCGCCTACGCGTGGGATATGCAGTTTAGTCCTGACGGGCAAAACATCGCAGTTGCCGTCCAGCAGGACATGACCTATGCTATGGCGCTAAATGATGCTGTCTGGGAGGAAACGTTCCCCAATATGACCAGCCCCACGCTTAGCCCTGATGGGTCCCGGACCGCAGCCGTCGTGCAGGTGGGGGAATTTGGCGAGGGTGAAATTCACAAATTTCAGGAAGGTGCCTTCACGATGGCCCTGGACGGCAAACCCTGGGATACGACCTTCGTTAATGTCTGGAAATCGGCCATCAGCGCTGATGGTCAAAAGGTGGCCGCCGAGGTTCGGTTAAACCTTTATGATTACACCATCGCTGTCGATGGAACGCCCTGGCCACAAACCTTTGGGTGTGTATGGGAGCCTATCTTTCATCCCCAAAACAGTGCCGTCATTGCCCCGGTCAGGTCCGGCGGCAAATGGCAGCTGGCACAGGATGGACAGATCATATGGGATCAAAAATTTGTGCAGCTCTGGCGCCAAATGGCCAGCCCCGACGGCAGCGCGCTTGCAGCTATTGTGGCACCCAAATTCGGCCGTTGGACCGTTGCTGTCGATGGCCGTCCCTGGTCGGTTACCTTTAAAGACCTGGTAACCGATGCCGTTTTCAGTCCGGATGGTAAACGGATTGCCGCGGCAGCCAAAAATGATGGGCATTGGCGCATTGTTGTCGATGGTGCTGTCTGGCAGAATAAATTTGATAGAGTCTGGCAGCCGGTCTTCAGCCCAACGGGCGAGTGGATTGCCGCCAAAATCGAAAAAAACGGAAAATACAGCGTTGCAGTCAATGATCGCATCTGGGAGCAAGCATTCGACCTCATCTGGGATCCCGTCTTTAGTCCCGAAGGCGATAAAATTATGCTGCGTACTTTACAGGACGGTATCTATAGCCGCAACATCTTATCTGTCAAAGACATCTTACACTAAGAGGGGGTGTGATGCACACGTTATACAATTTTGTGAGCGGCCCGTTGGCCTGGGTGGCATTTATCATTTTTGTCGGTGGCTGCCTTTACCGGCTGATTAGCCTGTTGGTGCTGGTTCATCGCAAAGAGAAATTTATCTACTCATACATGAGCTTGAAATACAGCCTGCGCTCCATTTTTCGCTGGAGCACGCCCTTTGCCACTGAAAATATGAGAAGACATCCGGTTTTGACGATTGTGGCATTTGCTTTCCATATCTGCCTGATACTGACCCCCATTTTTCTGCTGGCCCATGTCACCTTGGTTGAAGAAGCCTGGGACCTCAGCTGGTGGACGTTGCCCGAGGGGATGGCTGAAATAATGACGTTGATCGTGATTGCCGCCTGCGTGTTTTTCCTGGTGCGGCGTCTGGTGAATCCGGAAGTAAAATATGTCACATCCGCGTCTGATTTTGTTCTTTTAGCAATTGTAGCGGCACCGTTCATTACAGGATTTTTAGTGTACTACCAGTGGTTTGGTTATCAAACGCTGTTGATTCTGCACATTCTTTCAGGAGAAGTAATGCTGGTGGCTATACCGTTTACACGTTTGAGTCACATGCTGTTTGCACCATTGACACGGGCGTACATGGGGTCGGAATTTGGAGGGGTAAGGCATGCCCGCGACTGGTAGATAACCTGTCTTGAAAATAAATTTTTATTGAATAGCTAAACGACGAATGTTGTCTTATAGGAGGGCGAGAATGGCTGAAGCAGGAGAAAAGGAAAAGGCCGAAAAGAAGATAATCGATAAGGGGCTGGAAGTCGGGGTGCAGAATCTGACGGAGGATCGGATTCAAAAAGCAATCAATCGGGTTTTAAAAGGCGAATCCGGCGCGCGCCTTAAAGCCTATGTGGAGACCTGCGTCCACTGCGGCCTGTGCTCTGAAGCTTGCCACTATTACTTGTCACATGACAATGACCCCAAATATTCGCCGGTGGGCAAGGTGAAGCAAACCTTATGGAAAATGCTAAAGGCCAAAGGTAAAGTCAGTGCCGATTTCATTCAAAAAGCATCCGGGATCGCATCGACCGAATGCAATTTGTGCAAGCGCTGTGCCCAGTATTGTCCCTTCGGCATCGATATCGCCTACATGATGCTGACCGTAAGGCGTATCTGTCATTTACTGGGTGTTACCCCGCTTTATATTCAGGATACGGCCCACAGCCATTCTGTGACCATGAATCAAATGTGGGTAAAAGATGATGAATGGATCGACACCCTGCAGTGGCAGGAAGAAGAGGCCCAGGCCGAAATACCGACCCTGCGGATTCCACTGGAAAAAGAAGGGGCTGATATCATGTACTCGGTGATTGGGCCCGAACCCAAATTTCAGGCCCAGCTACTTTACCAGGCAGCGGTCATAATGGATGTGGCCGGTGTCGACTGGACCATGCCGGCATCTCCCGGCTGGGATAACAGCGACATGGCCATGTTTACCGGTGACAATGAGATCATGGGACGCGTCAAGCGGACCCATTTTGATACTGCCGTCCGGTTGCGGGTCAATCGGATTGTAATGGGGGAATGCGGCCATGCCTTTCGTTCGGTCTATGATGTGGGCAACCGCTGGTTGGGCTGGCGCATGCCGCCCATTCCCATCGTGCACGCCATTGATTTCTATTACGAATTGATCAACGACAAAAAGATCACCATCAGTCAAAAATTCAAGGAAACAGTTACCCTGCATGATCCCTGCAATGTCGTTCGCGGCGGCGGCCTGGCTGAAAAGGCCCGCTCTGTCGTTAGTGCCATTTGCGAAAAATTCATCGAGATGCATCCCAACCGTGAGCATAATTATTGTTGCTGCGCCGGTGGCGGAGTGATAAACTGCGGGCCGCCATACAAGATGAAGCGCATAGAGGGCAACCGCATTAAAGCCGAACAGCTATTTGCGGCCAAGTCCAGAGGGGCGAAGATCCTAATTGCGCCCTGCCACAACTGTCACAGCGGCCTTGAAGATATCAATCATCATTACGGGCTGGGACTGGAGATTAAATTCATCGGCGATATTTTATACGAGGTGATGGACAAACCATCATAAGGTTCAAGGTTCAGAAGTTCCACAGTTCAGGCTTTTTAACCCTAAACCTAAAACCCAGAACCTGTGAACCTGAATATGAAGAGGAGATAGCATGATGAAAAAGGGGATATTGCTCTTAATGGCTCCCTTATTTTTGGGTGTCATGCTGATGCCGGCATTTTCACAGGAGGATATGGAGGTCGTAAGTGACGCAGGATTTTCAAAACAACAACGTCCCCCGGCTGTCTTCCGGCATGATGAGCACAACGAAAAAGCAGGGCTGGAAGACTGCAATGAATGTCATCATGTTTACGAGGACGGGGTAAAACTGGAGGACGAATCCTCTGAAGACCAGAGCTGTTCCGAATGCCATGATGAGCAAGGCTCTGACAATATGCCCGGACTGCGAAAGGCCTTTCATACAAACTGCAAGGGGTGCCACCTTGAAAAAAAGAAAGGTCCGATTATGTGCGGCACCTGCCATGTCAGGAATTAGACGTTATTTGTTATTACCGGAATTTTGTACGAGCCGGAGGCTTTAATTTGATTGGCTATCTGTAATTTATAGCAATCTCAACTCCTCATTAATTTTCATGCAAGATTCAGGTATAAGTTATTTGTTAGTTGTCTCGAAAAATGAGATCGGAAATCACCGTAACGTTCTAATGGCAAATAACAATGTACAAATAACCCAGAATTGAACGCTAAGCGCTCAATTCTGCCGAAGGAGGAAATCCATGCCTAAAAAGATTTTGATCATTGATGATGACCCGGTGATCGTCAACTATCTAAAGGCAGTGTTCAGTGATAACGGTTATGCCACCTGCAGCGCTTCCAGCAGCATGGAAGGGCTGGAAACGGTCAAAGCAGAAAAACCGGACCTGATCTGCCTGGATTTACAGATGCCCGGCGAATGGGGCCCTCGGTTTTACCGCAAGCTCCGCAAAGATAAAGAGCTAAGGAACACACCGGTGATTGTGGTTAGCGGAATTGATGGCGACCATGCGGTTAAAGATGCTGTTGCTTTTGTAAAAAAACCATTTGATCCGGAGAAATTAGTCGGTATTGTCAAAAATACGATCGGTTAACGCAATTGCTGGGGTGCCGCAAATGTTGCCGCGCCCTTCTTTTACTCGAACAGCACCTTATGGACAAGAAGCTATTAATTGTCGATGACGAAGAGGGCATCCGCAAAGTCCTTAGTATATCGCTATCCGACGTTGGGTATAGTGTTTTTACGGCCCAAAACAGTGAAGAGGCCCTCGACATCTTTCGTCAGGAAAATCCTCCGATTGTGCTGACTGACATCAAAATGCCGGGGATGGACGGAATTGAACTGTTGCGAACCCTCAAGCAAGAAAGTCCCGACACGGAAGTGATTATGATAACCGGCCATGGGGATATGGATCTGGCCATCAAAAGCCTTAAGTATCAGGCCATTGATTTTGTCACCAAACCGATCAACAACGATGTTTTAGAAATTGCCTTAAACCGGGCTCATGAAAAGATCCGAATGCGAGAAGAGCTGCGGCAATATACTGAAAATCTTGAAGCCCTGGTACGGGAAAAATCAGCAAAGCTGGTAGAAATCGAACGGCAGGTTGCCGTCGGGCAGGCGGTGGAAGGATTGTCTTCTGCCATGCGCGATATGGCCGTGGACCTGGCAGGAGGCCTGACCTACTTTAACGAGATGCCCTGCTTTGTTTCCATTCATAGCCCGGAGCTAAAGGTGGTTGCTGCAAATTTATTGTACCGGGATCGCCTGGGCGATAAAGTCGGCTGCAAGAGCTGGGAGATCTACGCCGGGAAAACGGGCACTCGGGAAAATTGTCCGGCCGGCCAGACCTATACCAGCGGCAGAGGACTCCGGACCCGGGCAATGGTCAAAACTGTAAGCGGCGAAAAAGCGCCGGTCATGGTTAACACCGCACCGATTCGCAATCAGAATGGCGATGTGGAGCTGGTGGTTGAAATATCGGCTGATATTACGGAAATCAAGCGCTTGCAGGAAGAATTGGATCGTAGCCAACAGCGCTACCAACAGCTTTTTGATGAAGTGCCCTGTTATATATCGGTGCAGGATCGCCAATTGCGGCTGACGGCAGCCAATCGGCGCTTTAAAGAAGACTTTGATACTGAATACGGCGCTTTTTGCTATGAGGTTTACAAACATCGCGCTGAACCGTGCCCCAATTGCCCGGTGATCAAAACTTTCGAAGATGACCGATCTCACCAGACGGAGATGGTGGTCAGTTCCAAAGCCGGCGAACGGTACAACGTATTGATCTGGACGGCCCCCTTGCACAACGCCAACGGCGAGACCACCCACGTAATGGAGATGGCCACCAACATCACCCAGATTCGCAGGCTACAGGATCATTTATCCTCACTGGGGTTGAAGATCAGTTCCGTATCACACGGAATCAAAAGTCTGTTGACGGGCTTGGACGGCAGTATATACCTGGTCGAGTCCGGGCTTACCAAAGACAAACCCGAACGTGTTCAACAAGGCTGGTCGGATGTCAAAATCATAGCAGACCGCATTCGCAAACTGGTTCACAACATCCTTTTCTTTGCCAAGGAAAGAGAGCTGATGCGTACGTACGTCGATGGCTTAAATTTTGCCGAAGATGTGGCCGCAACGGTTGAAGCCAAAATAAAGGCAAACGGCATCGAATTTGTCCGTGACTTCGATGAATCCGTCGGTACGCTGAACATTGATGCCGGCGTTCTGCGTCTGGCGCTGATCAATATTTTAGAAAATGCGCTGGATGCCTGCATCGAAGACCAAGCCCATAGCAAGCATAAGATTATTTTCAGGGTTCACCTGGTTGCCGGGCAGGTTATCTTTGAAATCAGTGACAACGGGATTGGAATGGATCAGGAGACTTATGAAAAATTGTTTACCCTGTTCTTTTCTTCCAAGGGTAACAAAGGAACTGGGTTGGGACTTTTTATCGCCGATAAAATTATCGATCAACATGGCGGTAGCATAAACGTTGAATCGCAACCGGGGCGCGGATCGAAATTTAGGATTTCGATCCCAACGATGACACCGAAAACAGTGAGATCCAAGGAGAAAAGAGGATGAAACTTACCGACATCACACCTTTAGAGAAATGGATTGAACTCGAACAGAAAATTAATGAGCGTTGCGGATTGAATGCATCAGTGTTTTACGTGGAAGGTATCCGTATTACCGAATTTAAGCGCTGGGCAAACAAACTCTGTCCGATTATCAAAGCCGATGAAAAAGGACAGAACTATATCTGCGCTGTGGCGCATCAAAATATTGCAGCCCAGG